>DASXTD010000253.1:0-4527 GCA_036505655.1 Chloroflexota bacterium | reverse complement strand
GGTCAATCGCCATGACCTCGCCGGTCGATTTCATCTGTGTATTGATCGTGCGCTCGCCAGTCGCGAACTTATCGAACGGCCAACGCGGAATCTTGACCACCACGTAGTCGAGCGTCGGCTCGAACGCAGCGGTGGTCTTCTCCGTGACCGCGTTGGGGATCTCGTACAGGCAGCGGCCAACGGCGATCTTGGCTGCCACCCGGGCGATCGGATAGCCAGTCGCCTTTGAGGCCAGCGCGGACGAGCGACTGACCCGCGGGTTCACCTCGATGACGTGGTACTGGTGGGACTTCGGATTCAGCGCGAACTGCACGTTGCAGCCGCCTTCCACGCCCAACGCGCGAATGATCTTGATCGCCGCGGTGCGCAGCATCTGGTATTCGTAGTCGGAAAGGGTCTGGCTGGGCGCCACTACGATGGAGTCGCCAGTGTGGACGCCCATTGGATCGATGTTTTCCATATTGCAGATGGTGATGCAGTTGTCCTGGCCGTCGCGCATCACTTCGTACTCGATTTCTTTCCAGCCGATCAGCGACCGTTCAACCAGCGCCTGGTGGATGGGGCTGAGGCTGAGGCCGGCATGGAGTATCTGTCGCAGCTCGTCGGCCGAGCGTGCGATCCCTCCACCAGTGCCGCCCAGGGTGAAGGCTGGACGAACCACCGTTGGATAGCCGACGATTTCCGCAAAGCGGAGGCCGTCGTCAACGGTCTCGGCGATCGTGCTCTCCGGTACGGGTTCGCCAATCTCGAGCAGCAGCTCCTTGAACAGCGCCCGATCCTCGGCCTTGCGCAATGTGGTCAGTGACGTTCCGAGGAGAGCCACTTCGTACCGATCCAGCACTCCGGCCTCGGCCAGCTCGACCGCGAGATTCAGGCCGGTTTGTCCCCCCAGAGTCGGTAGCAGCCCATCGGGTCGCTCGCGAGCGATGATCCGCTCGATGATGTCAATCTGGAGTGGCTCCACGTAGACGGCGTCAGCAATGTCCTCGTCGGTCATGATCGTGGCCGGGTTCGAGTTCACCAGCACCGTGCTGA
This sequence comes from Chloroflexota bacterium, assembly GCA_036505655.1. GTDB lineage: Bacteria > Chloroflexota > UBA6077 > UBA6077 > SHYK01 > DASXTD01. The sequence continues at coordinate 3,492 of DASXTD010000253.1, read as the reverse complement.
TGCCCTCTTCGCGTAGTGCCTTACAGGCTTGCGTGCCTGCGTAATCGAACTCCGCGGCCTGGCCGATCACGATCGGCCCGGAGCCGATGACTATCACCTTGCGCAAGGTTGGGATCAACTAGGGCTCCACCATCGAAGATCGGCGACGGTGGAACGCCCCCTCTCCCCAACCCTCGATTGAAGTCGGGGGGCCTGAGCCCCCCGAACCCCCTGGCGCCAGGGGGGAGGGAGAACGGCCGTGCAATGCTTCGCGGCCGGTTACTGGCCGCTCGACCATGTCCAGGAAACGCTCGAAGAGATACTGATTGTCCTGGGGGCCCGGACAGCCCTCCGGGTGGTACTGCACAGAAAACGCGGGCAGCGACCGGTGAGCGAGGCCTTCTACCGAGCCGTCATTCAAGTTCAACAGGCTGACCTCGAATCCCGAGGAATCACGAATCGAGGCGGCATCAACCTGAAACTCATGGTTCTGCGAGGTGATGTAGACCCGGCCCGTCTCGGGATCCTGGACCGGGTGGTTTCCGCCATGGTGGCCAAATTTCAGGCGGCTTGTGGTGCCCCCGGCTGCCAGGCCCATCACCTGGTGCCCCAGGCAAATGCCGAGCAAAGGCAGCTCTCGCTGCAGGATCTCGCGGGTGAGCTGGGCAGCTCCCGCCATCCGGATCGGGTCACCCGGACCATTGGAGATCACGACTCCCTGGGCTCCGGTCGCTTCGATCTCTTCCCAGGTGGCCATCCATCCGAGCATCGAAACCTGAGCTCCGCGCGAAACTAGGGATCGCACGATGTTGTGCTTGATGCCGCAATCGATCACGGCGATTTTCAAGGTTCGGGTGGCCTTGAGCTCGCTCATCGAGCCGCCACCTGAGGCCACCTGGCGGTCCGCCCGAGATCTGAGTGTGTCAGGAAGGGACACCTGGGCGACAAGATTTTGGTCCGACAACGCAGTGGCTCGGCAGGCGTGATTCACCAGGCGGGCTACCTGTTCTTCGAACCCATCGTTGGCTTCGATCGAACCCAATGCCGCGCGCATGGTTCCGTAGGTGCGGAGATGACGGGTGAGAGCGCGTGTGTCCACGCCCTGGAGACCGGGCACGCCGGCCTCGCGCAGAAAATGGTCGAGCGTATCGACCATCAGCCAGTGATTGGGGGTCGCCGCCAGATCGCGCACGATCAGCGCCGTTGCCCAGGGCCTACTCGACTCGGCCGCCTGCTGCTGGATACCGTAGTTGCCGATCTGTGGATGGGTGAGCACCACCATCTGGCCGCGGTAGGAGGGGTCGGTCAGGATCTCCTGGTACCCAGCCATGCTGGTGTTGAAGACAATCTCGCCCTGAGCCTGCACGCTAGCGCCAAAGACGCGGCCCAAAAAGGTGCGACCGTCCTCTAGGGCCAGGCACCCGTCGGCCTCGATCATTCGCGCATGTTCCAGGCTACCGTCGGTCACCGGGCGGCCTCCACACGAGTGTCATACACAGGCTGACCATCCACCAAGGTGAACTTGACGCGTCCGAAGAGCGTCTGGCGGTCGAGGGGCGTGTTCTTGCCCTTGGAATAGAAGTCCGCCGAGTTGACCTCCCAGGCTTCGTCCGGGTCGAAGATGACCAGGTCCGCGGGAGCGCCCGGGGGCAAGGTCCCATACGGCAAGCCAAAGGCCCGACAGGGCTCGATGGTGAGGCGGCGAACAACGTCCACCAGGCGCAAGCTGCCCGACCGCACAAGCTGCATGACGCTCCCTAGCGCCGTCTCCAACCCGGAGATGCCGAATGCCGCCTCTTCGAGTGCGCAGGCCTTATCGATTGAACGATGCGGGGCGTGATCCGTGGCTATGGCGTCGATGATCCCCTCGGCCAGCGCTGCCACCAGAGCGGCCCGATCGGCCTCGGTTCGCAAGGGCGGGTTCACCTTGGCGCGCGTATCGTAGGCCGAGGGCACTGGGCGGCGGCCGTCCGTCCGTGGGAGCGACCCCAAGACCCAATCCTCAGTGAGGGTCAAGTGGTGCGGAGTTACCTCAGCAGTCACGGGCAGTCCGTCGGCCTTGGCGCGTCGCACCAACTCGACAGATCCCCGAGTAGAAAGATGGGCGAGGTGCAAGCGTCCGCCCGTCAGCCGAGCCAGCTCGATATCGCGCGCGACCATGACTTCTTCAGCTGCGGCGGGCAGGCCGGGCAGGCCGAGCAAATCTGAAATGCGCCCTTCGTTGATGGCACCCGCGTTGGCGATCGCAGCGTCCTCACAATGATCGACTACAGGCTTGCCGTGGCCGCGGCTAAGGGACAGGGCGTACCGCATGAGACGGGCGTCGCTGACAGGCTTACCATCATCAGAGAAGCCGACGGCTCCCGCCGCGTCCATCTCCGACATGTCTGACAGCTCGCGGCCCAACTGGCCCTTGGTCACTGTGCCCAAAGGAAGCACGCGCGCCTTCCCCGCGCGCCGAGCGGCGGCATACACGAACTCGATGTCGCCGGCTGTATCCAGGGTGGGGTGGGTGTTGGGCATGCAACAAATAGTCGTAAAGCCGCCCGCCACCGCTGCCTGACCGCCGCTAGCCACGGTCTCTTTGTCTTCGAACCCGGGCTCTCGCAGATGGGTGTGAAGATCCACGAAGCCTGGTGCCACCACCAGATTGCGGGCGTTGATATCAAGGTCGAAATCCCCGCGTTCGGTGCTCGCGATGAAGCCAGCCACCCGGCCGTCATCGATGACAACGTCAACGAGCTCGTCGAGATCCTGGGCTGGATCCAGCACTCTTCCACCGGAGACGCGGATGCGCATGACTAGATCCGCCCCACGGTGGCGGCTAGGCGCTCGGGTTCACCCCGATGGTCTTCCGCCGAGACTGCGGAGAGCAGCAGGTACAGGACCGCCATCCGCACCGCAACGCCGTTTCGCACCTGGTCCAGCACCACCGAGCGTTCCCCGTGCGCCACATCGGGCGCGATCTCGACGCCTTCGTTCATAGGGCCGGGGTGCATCACGATGGCGTGCGCAGGCGCACCCCGCAGTCGTTCGCGGGTAATCCCGTATTCACGCGCATATTCCCGCAGGGACGAGAACGCCCCGCCCTCTTGCCGCTCCAACTGGATCCGCAGAGGCATGATCACATCGGCCTCCGCGATAGCGCGATCCAGGCTGATCTCTGCCTGAACAGGCCAGGGCGCGTTCTCCGGGTCCTGCAGACTGGTGTGCGGGAGGAGGGATGGGGGTCCGCAAAACGTGACCTGGGCCCCCAGCTTGGTCAGGCCCCAGGCGTCGGACCGCGCCACTCGACTATGGGCAATATCACCAACGATCGTGACCCGCAGGCCTTCCACCCGGCCAAAATGCTCGCGAATGGTGTAGGCGTCTAGCAGCGCCTGCGTGGGGTGCGCATGACACCCATCCCCGGCGTTGATTACCGGCAGGTCCGCGGAGCGGGCCACCTCGTACGGAGCGCCGGCGGCTTTATGGCGCAGAATCGCCGCGTCGGCGCCCAGCGCCTTCAATGTC
>DASXTD010000252.1:0-4098 GCA_036505655.1 Chloroflexota bacterium | reverse complement strand
CGCTCGTGCCATTCAAAGCTGCGCTTGGGGGTCGTGTCGTCAGCCCACACGGTGCAGATGCCGTTGCCCTGGAGTACATACACTTGCTCTTCCAGGGCGATGCGGATGGGTGGCAGTGTATCTCCTGCCGGGATCTCGGTTACCCGGGCCTCCGAAATGTTCTCCTGGCCGGCTAGCATGAAAATGGCCGCGTTATATTCGCGGTCCTTCCAGTAACCCAGCTCGACGGTGCGCAGGTCGTCGCAGAAGTAACCTCTGTGGATGGGAATCCCCTGCGCTTCGGCCCACTGCTCGTAGGCTGACTGTCGGGCCCGCGTCCGGGTCGGTGCTTGTGCCAAATTCGTCCACTCCTTCTAACATCCGATTACCGATGATCTCGCGTGCTCGCATCCAGGCGCAAGCCCGACCAGGAGAATCATTTGGATCCTGCAGTTCAAGCCTATATCGCCGCGATCCCGGAGTCGAAGCGATCGCTCTTTGATCGGCTGCAGACCGTCATCCTCGGACTTTATCCAGATGCCGACATCCTGATCTCGTACAAGATCCCCACCTACAAGGTCGGGCCCAAACGCGTATACCTCGGCCTTTGGAAGGACGGCGTCTCACTGCACGCCGTGGATGTGGAACAATTCAAGGGGCAGCACCCGTCCATCAAGACCGGGCGCGGCAGCCTCAACTTCAAGATCACCGACGATCTCCCCGAAGCCGCCATCCGCGATGTGATCCAGAAAACCCTCGGGCAGCAATCAACCTAGACTCGCGCAAAGGCGGGCTCGGCCGCGTCTCCCCAGGATAAATTCTTGTAAAGTCCTAGTAACTTGCAGATCACAAGAAACACTCACCCAGGAGTCACCGTTCATGCAGCAGTCGCAACCCAATCTCAGCGGGAGGGCGCGAACCATCGCTGTCGGAGGTTTGCTCCTCACCCTCCTGCTGCCTGCCCTGGATGGGACCATCGTCGCCACGGCCCTGCCGCGCATCCTCCGCGACTTCGGCGGACTCGAGCGCTACGCCTGGGTGGCGGTCGTGTATCTGCTCACTAGCACGGTCACGGTTCCGCTGGCTGGGAAGCTCTCCGACCGCTTCGGCCGCAAGCCCTTGCTGCTTATCGGGTGCGCTTGGTTTATGGCCGCCTCTGCGCTCTGCGGAATCGCCGGCAGCCTCACCACGCTCATCGCTTTCCGCGCCCTCCAGGGTATCGGTGGAGGGATCGTGATCGCCTCGGTCTTCGCCGGTGTGCCGGAGCTATTCTCGCCTGCCGCGCGCACCCGCCTGGTGGGTCTATTCACGGGCACCTTCGGCCTCGCCAGTGTCGTCGGACCTTTGCTCGGCGGGGTCCTTACCGACACGGTCGGCTGGCGGAGCGTGTTCCTCATCAACTTGCCCTTCGGCGTAATCGCAATGCTCGGCCTCATGGCTGCTTACCCGTCGCGGCCACCGGCTTCCGGCAAGCTGCCGATCGACTATTTTGGCGCACTCACGCTGGTTGGCGGCGTCGGATCGATCCTGACCGGTGTGTCCCTGGGTGGACGCGACCTCGCCTGGACCTCGGCCCCCGAGCTAGGCCTTCTTGGAGTCGGCCTGCTCCTCATCTTGGCCTTTATTCGGGTCGAAGCTCAGGCAGCCGATCCCATCATTCCGCTGCAGGCGATGCGGAGCCGCGCTCTCGGCATCCCCACCCTCAGCATGGGTTTCATGGCCATGGGGATGTTCTCGACGGGCCTATTTGTCCCGCTTTTTGTTCAGGGCGTCCTCGGCCGCGGCGCCGCCGGCAGCGGCACCGTTCTCGCGCCCTTGATGCTTTCTTTTGTAGCCGGGAGCGTGGCCAGCTCGCAGCTCATCTCGCGGGTGGGACACTACCGCCTGATGGGCGTCGGCAGCATGACGATCGGGGCCCTAGGACTCGTGTTGCTGAGCACGATGGGCCCCGCGACGTCCGATGCGGAGATGGTGCGCAATCTGATCGTCGCCGGTCTCGGGCTGGGCAGCTCCCTATCGGCCCTCGCGATCGCCAACCAGAGCTCCGTCCCTCTAGCGCAGGTGGGCATGGCAAACGCGTTAGGAGCATTCGCTCGCTCGCTCGGGGGCACTATCGGTTCGGCTGGACTGGGTGCCATCGTCGCGCAGGCCACCGGAGCTGTGCCTGGCGCCATCCCGGCGCCAGATGTCCTGGCCGCCGCGCTCCGTACCACGTTCCTGGCCGCGACGCTTGCGGTGATCGCTGGCGGCCTGCTGGCCTTATTGATCAAGGAAATGGCCCTCGGCGAGATTGAAGCGCCCCCGGTTACGACCGAGGCGATGTGCGCGGAGCGCTCACTTCCAGAATTGGTCGCTGAGGCGAGCTAGGCGAGCAAACGGGCACAATCAGCGAGTTCCCGCTCCTACGCCATCGTTCGGAGATGTTCCTCTAGGCGGTCCATCGCCTCGCGCGAGCCCTGTTCCATGCCGCTCGCGATCATCCCATCCCGAATTTCGACTGAAGGGAAGACCGACCGCGTCGTGAGCGTCGTCTTCCCCTCATGCTCGGTGAAGCTCATCGTCTCAATGATCTCGTAGGCCGTGTAGGGCTCCACGTCATAGATGAACGTCCACACGATCTTCTCGGGCGGCAGGATCTCCCGAAACACCCCCTTGAACGGATTCTCCGTCCCGTCCGCGCCCTGCACCACATAGCGCCAGGCGCCTCCCGGCCGGAAATCCATATCGCACCGCCAGAGGCTCGTCCCTCGTGGGCCCCACCATTTCGACACGTGCTCCGGTTTGCTGTGCGCCTCAAATACCAGCTCGCGCGGTGCGTCGAACACTCGCGTCATGACGATCTCGCGATCCGATGACGAAGTCATCGTGAACGTATTGGCCCCACTCGTTTCTTGCACCATCGTTTGCCTCCTGAGTCTTGGCTATCTGAGGCGAAAAATCGGTACCCGTACCCGCTGCGCGAGGCCGCGATCCGACGTCCAGGGCGCATAGGGTGCCACCGTCAGCTCCGCTAGCGCCAATAGCGGCACATCGTAGTTGACTCGCCAGCCCGCGTAGTCGCGCCAAGCCTGCTCGCGATCCGGTTTCAGCGGCACACCTCTCTCAGTCATGTGCTCCCAAGCAGCGTCGAACTCGGGCCGAGTAATACTGATTGCGTCAGTCGGCTTGGGCTGCGGATCGTATTTGATTCCGAAGTAGTCAGCGATGTGCCGCAATGCGATGTACCCGGCCCGAATACACAGGTCAGCCTGGTCGTCGTGCGGAATGTTCAGTAACGAGACGATCAACGCCGACGAGTCAAGCACGGTGCCAGCCGCCGTTACCCAGGAGTGTTCGGGCCTCGGCGAGCGAAAGAACACCAACGCCGAAAGCGACGTGTGTGTCTCCTCCAGCTCCGCGAACCACAGCTCCCAGGTCTCCCACAGCTCGTGCAGGTGGTCGAATCGACCCAGCCGATGGTACCGCTCGATGAGCTCCACCGCGGAGGGCGGCGACCCCGCCCGTACCTCCAGCATCGTCACCAAAGTTTCCCGCCGCGAGAACGCTCCGTACATCGCCGGGAGGTACGCGATGAACAGCGCCGCCAGGATGAGCCCAATGCCCGCCTCACTGAACGCGAGCAGCAGGATGGGTGCACTGGTTGGGAGCACGAAACCCAGGGTGAACATCGATGAGCCGCTGAGCTCCACGGCCTGGTACCAGGAAAACTCACCCAGTGCGCCATACATGGCCATGTAGCCAAGCCCAATAAGAGCCAGCCAGGCGACCGGTAACGCCAACAGGCTCAATGGCGCGTACAGCGCGTATTTCGCGTCCCGGGCTTCATAAGTTGTGGTCCGCCAGGTCCAGACCTGGAATGCCCATCTAACGGGAACCGATAGCAGCCTGACGAGCCGGTCCGGCGCGCTCCGAGGCAAGATAAACGTGCGCACAGCCGATCCCAAAACGGTGATCACGACCAGCATGCCCCCGAAAAACAAGAGCACGTGCAGGACGGCGGAGAGTGGCGCTGACGGCGTCCCTACCGGATCACCCTCCGACAGTACTTAGGTCGACTCGGCACCTACCTATCCGAATCGATTGTCCATCATCCTACCAGGGTGACTGACTCAGACCGAT
>DASXTD010000251.1:0-5195 GCA_036505655.1 Chloroflexota bacterium | reverse complement strand
AGTGGCCCTCATCACCAGCAGCGGCGTGCCCGAGGGCGAGGCGACCCTGAAAAAGGTCTACCGCGAAGGCGCTCGCGTCCGTCTTCAGCCCGCGAACGCCACCATGGAGCCCATCTACGTCCAGCCTCGCGATCTGCAGATTCAGGGTAAGGTCGTCTCGATCGTCAAGAACTTCTAGTCCCGGATTGCCGTGCGCTCCCGTCAGGCATTACCTGGCGCCAACGTCTCGCCAGGGTCTATGGATAGGGACGGGCTGGGCCCGCGGAGCAGCCCGCGCTCTAGGCTTGTTCAGCATGGTAGAGAGGCGGATTGATGGGAAAGCACGACGCCCGTTGGTACTTCGAGCAGGCTAAGCAAACGAAAGCCAAAGACGGCGGCATCGAATTCGATGAGCCAGCAGGTGGCAACTACGACGAGGTGGTCAGCTTGGGCGACGACCCCGGAGCGTACGTACAGGCTTGGGTCTGGGTGGAGGACGAAGAAGATGAGCCGTGGATCGAACTCCGAGCGGCGGGGGCGAGTCCGACAAACTGATCGGGAACTGCCTGGCTGACCCTAGCCCGCAGGGCCGGGCCAGCCGTTTCTGGGCTGTCCTAAACTACCCCCTTGAGGCGCGGCCGCCGGGTTTACCAGAGGATGGACATGGAGACGGAAACGTCCGGTATCCCCTTTTCATACACGACGATCACGGTTACCAAGAGCCGTATCGATAAAGGCCTCTTGGCAATTCCCGCTTCTCTAATGGACCACTTCCCCTCGACGAATGGCTACGTTCAGCTATCGGATGGGGATGGACGATGGGCCAGGAAGTCGTTTACGGCCTATGACAGCAGCAGCAAGGAATGTCGGATCGGCGGTATGGGGACTTTCTACAGTCGATACCACATAGAAAGTGGCGATGAGCTTGTCCTCCATGTTCTTGGGAAGGGCAGATATCAATTGCTGCCTGAGAAGGCCTTCCGCGAAAAGGTCGTCGATCTGGAGAGTAACTTCGACAATGCTCCGACCGAGGGGGAAGCGGAAGCAGCTCTGTTTGGCCTCGCGACTCTGACCCGCAACGAGCTCGATGAGGTGGCTAGGAGCGAGTATTTGCGGGCGGCCACTCGCGACGTCGTGCCAAGAGCCGCCAGGACCAGAGCTGATGCGAAGTCGCGGGAGCTCATACCTCCGTCTCTGCGGAGGTTGCTGGCAAGTCTCTATAAAGGCCGCTGCCAGGTGTCAGGTTTTTCTTTCTTAAAACGGACTGGCGAGCCTTACTTTGAAGTCCATCACATTGATCCACTGCACGGACACCACGTAAAGAATGTTCTTGTTGTCAGCGCGAATGTTCATGCACAGTTCACCTTCGCTGAAGTCGAAGAGTCGTTCGACAAGGCAGGCTGGCTGCGGCGCGTTGAGTTCAATGACCAGCCCTATCCAGTGTTTCAAATAATCGACGAGCTTCCCTCCGTTTTTCAAAAGGAGGTACAACTCGCCTAGACCGCCGAATGGGTGAAGGCGGGGCGGGTCGGCGATCAATAGGTGGGATAATGAGGGCGCCCAAGGGGGTGAGCGTCTATGGCGATTGAGCGCCCGAAGTATCAGCAAAGAATCTTGAGAGACCCGAAGATCATGACGGGGAAGCCGGTAGTTAAAGGCACTCGTATTCCGGTCGAGCGCGTGCTCGATCAGCTAGCCTACAAACCCGACCTCGGCGAGTTGTTCGCAATGTTTCCTGAACTGACGGTGGAAGATGTGCGGGCGTGCCTTGCCTACGCTAGGGCCATGGTGGCGGATAGGCGCAGACGTTCGCCTCGGGAGCTGGACCTCACCCCAACCTCTGCGTGAGGTTCCTTTTCGATCAGAGTACCGACCGCCGTCTCGTCCAATACCTTCGGGACCTGGGGCACGACGTCACCGTGGTTGCCGTTGATTATCCGGAGGGACTCTCCGATCCCGAAGTTCTTTCAATTGCTACCACGGAGAGACGGATCGTCGTAACAGAGGACCGCGATTTTGGAGAGCTCGTCTTTCGGCTTCGACAAGCCCACACGGGTGTCCTGTACCTCCGGCTGCCCCCGATGGAACTGACTGATAAGCTGCTCCGCCTCAGAGAGGTCTTGAGTCGCTATCCCGAGGAAATCAATGATTTCATAGTAGTAACGGCCAGCCGCATTCGAGCGCGAGGGACATCCTGACGAATTGCGCCTGTCGGATGGAGGAATACTCATGCCGTGGTATTTGCCCAAGACGCCGAGCCTGCAATCCCCCATAATTCCGGCGTGGGTTTGGAGAATCTGCCGCCGATCGCGCTCGTCCAGATGGAGGTGCTGCCCGGACGGCCTGATCTCAATGCGGCCAAGATGCTGCGGTACGTCGAGCAGGCGCGCGAGGCCGGATCAGCAGTCGTCGTCTTCTCGGAGATGTGCCTCAGCGGGTATCTGATAGGCGACCTGTGGGAGATCGATACCCTGGTAAAGGACTTCGCCGGTTACAGCGAGGTCATTCGTGAGGCCAGCCAAAGCATCACCGTCTTGTTTGGGAATGTGGCCGTGGATGCGGACAGAATCGGTGAGGACGGTCGCATCCGTAAGTACAATTCAGTATTCGTCTGCCACGATGGGCACTACGTTGCCAGGGCCGGGATTCCAGGCGGGCTGCCGGACGGCGTTCACCCCAAAACCCTCCACCCCAACTATCGGTTCTTCGACGACGACCGCTACTTCTATTCACTGCGGAAGCTCGCCACCGAGCAGCATCGCTCTGTCTACGAGTGGTGCGTGCCGTTCGAGGTGCCTCGGCGCGAAGGCGGCGTCTTTCCATTTGGCGTGCAGCTCTGCGAAGACATCTGGTGCCAGGACTACCGCTACGATGAAGACATCCTGGACACGCTGCATGCCTACCAGCAGCGGGGCGCGGAGGCGGTTTTCAATCTGTCCGCGTCGCCGTGGACCTGGCAAAAAAGCGATAAGCGCAACCGGGTCGTGCGAGAGATTTTGGGCCGCTCGCCAGTGCCGTTTCTCTACGTCAACCAGGTGGGCGCCCAGAACAGCGGCAAGAACATTCTCACGTTCGACGGCGACACCACCGTTTATGTCCCGAGCGGGGCGATCGCGCAGCGAGCCCAGCCCTGGCGTGAGTGCATGCTGCTGACCAGTGATAAGGCCACAGTGGCTCCGCACCAGACCGAGATCGAAGCCATCCACGATGGTATCGTCACCGGCCTGCGCCACCTTGACCACATCCGCGGTGGCGCAAATCGCTTCTTGGTGCCCGTAAGCGGTGGCATCGATTCCAGCGTGGTCACGGCGATGCTCGTGCGCACGTTTGGGCCAGAGCGGGTGTTCGGCGTCAACCTGCCGACCCGCTTCAACGCAGAGGTGACCAAGAACAACGCCCGCCAGCTGTGCGAGGCGCTGCGGGTCGATTACCTGCAGGTGCCAATACAGGACCTCTACGAGCAGGTCGCGGCGATAGTCAAAGGCGCCGAGTTCGCGCGCGAGCCGGGGACCTACTCCGGGCTGGTGGACGAAAACATCCAGGCCCGTATCCGGTTCTCGGACGTCGTCTCCGGGTTGGCCGCGAAATACGGCCTGCTGTTCACCAACAATGGGAATAAGACCGAGACGGCGCTCGGCTACGCGACCCTCTATGGCGATGTCGCTGGCGCGATCGCGCCCATCGGCGATCTTTACAAGACTCAGGTCTTCGAGCTGGCGCGCTACCTGAATGAACAATTCGGGAGTGAAGTGATCCCGGAGAACTTGATCAGCGGGAAGACCGTCCCCAGTGCTGAGCTATCCGAGGCCCAGGATGTGACCAAAGGCCTGGGCGACCCGATCAAGTATGGCTACCACGACGCCGTCCTACGCCAGATGATCGAGTACCGGCAGCACCCGGCCGACTTGCTGCAGTGGTTCCTGGACGACCAACTCTTCGAGCGATTGGGCTGGGAGGACAAAGCCAAGTTCGCGACTTACTTCCCGACTGCTGAGTCGTGGGTTAACGATCTGGAATGGGTGGACCGGCAGCTGCGGATGAGCTACTTCAAGCGGATCCAGGCGCCTCCCATCATCGTGCTGAGCAAGCGCGCGTTTGGCTTCGACCTGCGCGAGACGCAGTGGCCCCTCTACCAACCGCAGGTTTACGGGGAGCTCCGAGCCCGCGTGCTGGAGCGCACCCCCGGGTAGCTCAAACGTTGCGGTCCGGTAGGGCGGGGGCTCGTCCCCCGCCGTGAATCTGGGGCTTGTGCAATCCGCCCAAACGAGCGTGCTGGGATTCGTAGGGTTCGTTGTGACCTGGGGTCAGCCTACCCTGGTATCATCCACGGTTGTTGTCGGGGCGTAAAGCGCCCCGTGAAGGGAGGGGGGAAGTTGATCGACCGATCCAGTGTCGCGGTACCGACCGTCGACAAGGCAGCCGTAGACAAGACCATCGCCCTCGCCAAGGACCGAGGAATCAAGATCGTCGATTTCAAGTTCATCGACCTGCCCGGTCTCTGGCAGCATTTCTCGATTCCCGTGCGTGACCTCACCCCGGACCTGTTCGCGGAGGGCATCGGTTTCGACGGGTCGAGCATTCGAGGCTTCCAGAAGATCCAAGAGAGCGACATGCTGCTCTTCCCGGATGCCGCCTCCGCGTTTGTGGACCCGGTGCTCAAGGTTCCGACTATGAGCATCGTCTGCTACGTGGTCGATCCGCTCACCGGCGAGCACTACGAGCGCGACCCCCGCTATGTGGCCAAGAAAGCGGAGCGTTATCTACTCGACACCGGCATTGCTACCACAAGCTACTGGGGTCCCGAGCTTGAGTTCTATATGCTCAACTCGCTTCGCTTCGACCAGGGGCCCAACTACGGCTTCTACTACATCGACTCTGATGAGGGCATCTGGAACAGTGGTCAGGGCGCCGCCTACGGGCAGGAAGGCCCCAACCTGGCATTTCGCCCTCGGTTCAAAGAGGGCTATTTCCCGGTTCCTCCCACCGATAAGCTGCAGGACCTTCGCTCGGAAATCCTGATGAAGCTGGAAGAGTCCGGAATCATCATCGAGGTGCAGCACCACGAGGTGGGCACCGCCGGGCAGGCCGAGATCGACATGCGCTTCGATACGCTGACCAAGATGGCCGATCAGGTGTTGAAGTTTAAGTACGTCGTCAAGAACGTGTGCGCGCAGAACAACATGGTCGCGACCTTCATGCCCAAGCCGCTCTTCCAG
>DASXTD010000250.1:0-11816 GCA_036505655.1 Chloroflexota bacterium | reverse complement strand
GTCGAACCATGGCAGGTGGCCGCCGCTCATCACCGCGAGCTTTCCTCTGGGCAAAATCTCCGCCGCTCGGGGTCCCGCCGTGATCGACCCATGCGTAGCGCTGGTTGGCCCTCAGGCGGCTCCGCAGCTGCAAGCGCCGCCGCAGCCGCATCCACCGGTGAGCATTTGCGGCTGGCCGAACTCATTCGTGGTCAGCGCGGCAAATACGGAAACGGTCCGGCCGGCGCCTGGGTGGCCTTCTGGGCAGGTAGCGGCTTCGGCTGCCGCACTCATCGGCCGCAGCAGCTCGAAGCGTTCGCGGCAGATCGGGCAATAGTATTCATATAGGGGCATTGTTCCTCCGACCTTCCTTATGAACCAGTAGCTGGAGCGCGAGGGCGGGCTTCCGCGGCTTTCGCCCGTCCCCATTCGACGTCGCGCTGAATCTGCGCTCGAAGATCATCCAGGCTGTCAAATTTCTGGATGGGGCGGATTTGCTCGACAAAGCATACTCGAATGTCCCGTCCGTACAGATCGCCCTCGTAGTCGAGAAGGTGGGCCTCCAGGAGGCGTTGATTCTCGTTAAACGTGGGCCGAGAACCCAGGTTTGCAACTCCGGGTAGATCCTGACCGGCCACCTCCACCCGCACAAAGTACACGCCGTCCGGGGGTAAAGCCCAGCCTTCGGCCGGCATCACGTTGGCCGTAGGGAAACCGAGCTGCCGCCCGCGTCTCGCTCCTTCGATGACGGGGCCCTCCAGGCAATAAGGGTGGCCGAGCAGCTTAGCCGCCCCTTCGAGGTCACCGGCCTTCAAGAGCTCGCGGACCCACGTGCTACTGATCGGCCGATCTCCCTCTGTTTTGACGACCGGTCCGGGGTTGCGACTCGGACCTTGAGCCCCGAGATCGCTCCGCTCCATTTTGACGGCCGGTCCCCGGTCATGACTCGGGTCTTGAGCCCCAAGATCGCTCCGCTCCATAAGCGGCTCTACTTCGATCACCTCGAACCCGACCGATCGCCCCAGCTCAGACAGCGTGGCGACGGTCCCCGCGCGATCGCGGCCCAGCGCGAAGTCGCTGCCGACCCACAACATGCGAAACGGGTACGTCCGGTGCAGCCAGCCTACGAACTCGCTGGGCGTCTGGTGGGCTAGCTCGTGGGTAAATCGCAGGGTATCGACGCGCTCCACGCCGAGTGAGGTCAGCAAGCGAGATCGCTCCGCAACGCTGGAAAGCGTGGCCGGGGCGCGCTCCGGGTGCAGCACGCTGTCTGGATGAGGCTCAAAAGTGATGCAAACCGTCTCCCAGCCCCGTTCGCGCGCGTGCTGAACCATCTTTCCAATGAGGTCCTGGTGGCCGCGGTGGACCCCATCAAACACGCCGATGGCAAGCTCGACCGCTCGCTCGCCGGGGGCGGTCACGATGCCGCACTCGGAAACACAATCGATGGCTGCCAACTGTCGCCGGCGCCAGACGCCAGCCCCAGGAACACGCCTTCGGCGTTGTAAACGCGGGCCGTCCCCTCGGCGCCCTGGGCCTCGCGTGCTTGTCCCCACCCGAACCGGCGCACCCCGTCCTCATCGAGGACGAGTGCCGGACGATCTCGCGCAGCCAGGTCTTCCGCCCAGAGCGCGCGGTTCCAGTCGCCGTCCGCTGCGATGGCATCCAAGTCGGCATAGCTCAGGGCATCGTCGAGGGTAAACGGACCCACGCGCAGACGGACCAGCGCTGCCAGGTGCGCCGGGCAGCCAACGGCCTCGCCCAGATCTCTGGCAATGGCGCGAATGTAAGTGCCTGATCGGCACTGCACTCGAAGCGACAGCATGGGCGGTTCCCAGCCTACCACCTCGATAGCGTCGATCTGGACCACTCTGGGCGGCAACACCGGCGTTTCTCCACGGCGCGCTAGCGCGTAGGCGCGCTGACCACCCGTGTGAACGGCAGAGTAGCCGGGCGGGCGCTGGGAAACAGTGCCGATAAAGGCGCCCAGCGCCTGCTGGAGCATTGGGAGATCGAGCGCGCTGGTCTCGCCCACGGCTACGGTCACTCCCTGAGCGTCATCTGTGTCGGTCGCCGACCCGAAGCGCACATCGGCCCAGTATAGCTTCACGTCCCAAATCGGACTCGAGGCCAGGCGGGTGGCCGGGCCGAGCGCGATTGGGAGCACTCCTACCGCGGCCGGATCAAGCGTCCCCAGATGGCCCACTCTTCGCTGGCGGGTCAGTCGACGGACTCGGGCCACTACTTGCTGAGAAGTCACGCCGGGCGGCTTGAAGACGTTGAGAAACCCGGACAGCTGTTCCATGACTAGCGTGCCCGGCCGGGACGCGCGCTCAGGTCGTCGCTGCGCTGACGAGCACCTCGGCGCGTGCGACCGGAATCAATTGCTCGGCCGCCTCCTCCGGGTCGGTGAAGATGGTGCACCCGGAAGCACGCTGGTGGCCGCCTCCCCCGAAGGCTCCGGCGATGCGGGTGGCGTCGACCCCGGGCACCGTGCGCAAGCTGACTCGCGTCTCGCCTCCCTGCTGCTGCCGCAGAACGACGGCCAGCTTGACTTCGCGCGAGCTGAGCAGGAAATCGACCAGGCCTTCTGCATCTTCCTGGTCGCTGCCCGTCTCGGCAAACATCTTCTGGGTGAGCTGCACCCAGGCGATGCCGTCTTCCGCACGCAGGGTGCGTAACGCGGCGCCCCAGAGGCGATGGGTCCCCAGAGTGCGGTTCGCGAACACGTTTCGGGCGATGGGATACATCTGCGCACCAGCGGCGCAAAGCCGCTCCGCCCAGTGCAGACTGTGGGGGGTGGTGCTGTCGGTCCGAAAGCTCTGCGTATCTGTGACTAGAGCTGTAAGTAGACAAATCGCGGCGGGCGTATCGATCTCCATGCCGCTGTCGTCCAGGAGATCGCAAATGACCTCCGCGGAGGCGGCCGCCGTCGGTTGCACAAAGTTGATCGTGCCAAATTGGTCGTTGGTGTAATGGTGGTCGATGACGATTACTTTGCAATGCGACAACACCTGCCGATGCACGTCATAGAAGCCGGCCATCCGAGTCGCCGTGGGCGTGTCGCACACCACCAGCGCATCGCCGGGGCTCAACATCAGCTCCCGAGTCCGCGCCTCTTCTGGTTCGCTGGGAAACTGAACCACATCCTCCCAGCCGGGCAGCTCGTGGGCGAAAGAGGCGAGCCGGCCGATGCAGACCACCGTGGGCTGCCAGCCGTACCGACGGAGGACATGGTAGAGCCCCAGCGCCGATCCCAACGCGTCCGGGTCGGGATCCACATGGGCAGTGAGGAAGACATGATTCACACCCGTCAGGGCATCCCGCAGCGACGTCGGGGGTCGGTAGGCGTAGCCGTTCAATCCCGCCGAGCTCAAGCTTCCAAACCTCGCAGTAGCTGATTGATCTTGGCGCCCTCCGCAATGGAACGATCCAAGCGGAACTCGATCTCGGGCGTCTTGCGGAGGTTCAAGCGCGCAGCCAGCTCGCGCCGGAAGAAGCTCGTCGCTCGCTGCAGCTTGGCCACTGTGTTGTTGGCCTCGTTTTCATCAGCCAACACGCTGACAAACACCCGCGAACGGCTCAGATCGGGCGCGGTTTCGACTGAGGTGACGCTAATGAGCTGCTGGAATTTCGGATCGCGTACATCGTGCATGAGCAGGTCGGCCAGCTCATCGCGAATAGCGTCGTTGAGCCGCTCCATGCGACGGGAAAGCATTGCCTCTACTCCACGCGGCTAGGTTACGACCTCGCGCGTGTACGCTTCTATGATATCGCCTTCCTGGATATCGGCGAACCCCTCGATGCTGATACCGCACTCGTAGCCCGTTTGTACCTCGCGGACATCGTCCTTGAAGCGTTTGAGGCCCGCCATGCGCCCGCGAAACAGCGGCTCGCCGGCTCGGAAGATGCGGATGTCGTTCGAGCGGGAGATGGTCCCGGAGGTGACGTAGCAGCCGGCTATGCGGCCCTTCCCGATCTTGAAGACCTGCCGCACTTCGGCCTGGCCGGTGATCACCTCGCGGTATTCGGGCTTCAGCATCCCGTGCAGCAGCTGCTCGAGGTCTTCAGTCACGTGGTAGATCACGTTGTAAGAACGGATGTCAATTCCCTGAGTCTCGGCCGCGCGGCGCGCGCCGGGCTCGACGCGAACTTCGAACGCGATGATGATGGCCTGGGCCGCCGCGGCCAGCATGACGTCGGACTCGGTGACGTTGCCGATGTCGGAGCGAACGATCTTCGTCCGCACCTCCTGAGTGACAGTTTCTTCCTGGGCGACGGTTTGAATCGAACCGACGAGAGCTTCCAGCGACCCGCGTTCGTCTGCTTTGATGATCAGGTTGAGATCTGTGAGCTCGACGCCCGCCGCTTCCAGCTCAGTGGGCCGGGCCGGTGCCGAGCGTGCCTCTGTTACT
Organism: Chloroflexota bacterium; assembly: GCA_036505655.1. GTDB lineage: Bacteria > Chloroflexota > UBA6077 > UBA6077 > SHYK01 > DASXTD01. The sequence continues at coordinate 7,422 of DASXTD010000250.1, read as the reverse complement.
CGCCTGGTGCCCTGAGCGATGAGGCGAGCGGTGCGCTCATCAGCCAACACCTGGAAACGGTCACCTGCTTCGGGCACGGCGTCCAGGCCGAGAACCTCAACTGGGGTCGAAGGTTCAGCGGAGCGGACACGCTTAGCTCGGTCATTAAAAAGAGCTTTGATGCGGCCAGCCGCGCCACCCGCAGAGATAACGTCGCCGGTATGCAGAGTGCCATTTTGTACGAGGACCGTGGCGACTGGTCCGCGCGCTTTATCGAGTTTGGCCTCGATCACGGTGCCACTGGCCGGGCGGGTTGGATTCGCCCGGTGATTCCCCATCTCGGAGATGACCAGCAGCATCTCGAGCAGCGCGTCGATTCCTTCACCGTTACGGGCAGACATGGGCACGCTGACGATGTCACCGCCGTATTCCTCGACGACCAGGCCGATCTCTGCCAGCTGCTGTTTGACCCGATCGGGATTGGCATTAGGTCGGTCCATTTTGTTCAGCGCGATCACGATGGGCACGCCGGCTGCCTTGGCGTGGTCGGCGGCTTCGCGTGTCTGCGCCATGACCCCTTCGTCGGCCGCCACCACGAGCACCGCGATGTCCGTCACCTTCGCGCCGCGGGCGCGCATGGCGGTAAACGCCTCATGACCCGGGGTGTCGAGGAAGGTCATCTGGTGCCCATGGACTTCCACCTGGTAGGCGCCGATGTGCTGGGTGATGCCGCCGGCCTCGCCCGCTGCTACGCTGGTCTTCCGAATGGAGTCCAGCACGGTTGTCTTACCGTGGTCGACGTGGCCCATCACGGTTATGACGGGCGGACGAAGCACCAGGTGCTCTTCGTTTTCAGCCTCTTCTTCGGGCGTCTCGGCCAGCTCTTCCAGCGCAGTCTCATGGACCTCGATGCCCAGGTCGGAAGCCACGATCGCCGCGGTATCAAAGTCCACTGTCTGATTGATACTCGCGATCACACCGTTCTGGAGCAGCTCGCGAATCACGGCCGCGGGGCTCACTGTGAGCCGTTCGGCGAGGTCTTTCACGGTCAACGCGGGCGGTAGGCTGACCGGCCCGACGGGCAAAGCACGGGTGGGCGCAGCCGGGGCCGGCCCCGCGGCTACGGCCGCGCCGCGGGCGGGACCGCGGGAAGGTCGTCGGGCGCCTCGGGGGGCTCCTCTAGCCATGTTTTCCTCTTCTCAAACGGATGCAACTAGCTCCTGGCCAGCTTGCTCCAAAACTGTTTTGTCCCCTGCCGATATGCTCTGGACTTTCAACGCGTGGGCCAGCGATCCGGTCCGTAGCGCTCGCTGCCAGCATTCCGGCTGGCGGCACAGGTAGGCGCCACGCCCATTGCGGCGACCCGTTTCGTCCATCACCACCGAGCCGTCTTCGAGACGCACCACGCGCAGCATCTCCCGTTTCGGATGCTGCTCGCGGCAGCCAGAGCACGTGCGCAGAGGGATGTGGCGAGGCTTCATGCCGCGTCGCCACTGGGCGTGGCCTTGAGCTCGGCTGGCTCTGGGGTTTCGACTATTTTTTCTTCGGCCAGCTGGACCGGTTCTGCCCCTTGGGCCGCTGGTTCCTCAGCCGTCTCTGCGCCCTCCACGGTGGGAACAGGCGCCACCCACAATCCCGCCTCAGCCGCGGCCGCCTCTGACTTGATGTCGATCCGCCAGCCAGTCAAGCGGGCCGCGAGCCGAGCGTTTTGCCCCTCACGCCCAATTGCCAGTGACAACTGCCGCTCGGCAACCACCACGGTGGCAGTCCGCTGATCTTCGTCGATGGTGACCTGAAGCGCCTGGGCAGGGCTCAAAGCCGCGGCTACGAACTTAGCTGGATCGACGTCCCAAGGGATGATGTCGATCTTCTCGCCCGCCAGCTCGTTCACGATGTTCTGGATGCGCACGCCCCGCATGCCCACGCACGAGCCCACCGGGTCGATGCCTTCTTCCCGTGCGGTCACTGCAACCTTGGATCGTGCTCCCGGCTCGCGGGTTATCGCTTTGATCTCCACGCTGCCGTTGAAGATCTCGGGCACCTCTTGCTCGAGCAGGCGCTTGATCATCAGCTTGTGCGCCCGCGAGACGAGCAACTGGGGACCCTTGGGGCTGTCGATCACGTCTACCAGGTAGACCCGTAGCCGCTGGCCCGGGTAGTAGCGCTCGGTGGGAACTTGCTCGGGCACGGGCATAATGGCCTCGGCCCGGATCACGTCAGCTTTTCCGAGTTCCAGGATCACATTGCGCTGCTCGATGCGCTGCACCAGCCCGTGCACGATCTCCCCCACCAAGGTAGAGAACTCGTCCACGACCCGCTTGCGCTCCGCTTCGCGCAGTTTCTGGGCGATGTGCTGCTTCACGGATTGGGCCGCCATGCGGCCGAGCGATTCGGTCGGCACGTCTTCCCACACCCTATCGCCGATATTGGCGTCCGGATCTATGAGGTGAGCTGCATCCAGGGTGAGCTCTTCCGCGGTTTCCGGTGCCTCGGCCACCAGCTTTCCAACCCGAACGTGGGCTTCGCCGGTGTTGGGGTCGATGGTCGCGACAACCTCGGTGGTCTCGCTGGTATTTCGTTTGTACGCGGCCACCAGTGCGCTCTCGAGAGCTTCGACTACAACCCCAGGAGGCACACCACGCTCATTGGAAAGTAGATTGATGGCAGTGAGAAATTCTCCCTTCATCAACACTCCCCAGTGGGCTAGCGGCCCTTTTTTTTCCGCGTAACAACAAAAAAGTGGGAACACTCCCACTTTCAGGTCGCGCGGTTTGTTCAGGGGATTATATCAGAGGCCCGCGGTGACCTAACGGGGGTCGCGAGCGACGTTCCGCTTAGCCGGGAGGGGTCCTAGTGGCGCCCAGGAGCCGCCGACTACGAGCCACCAGGTAGATAGCGCCTAGCACGGAGAGCGTCAAGGCAGCGAAGTAAAGCCCAACATGCAGGCTGCTGGCAGCGAAGGCATCAAGGTAAACAAGCGACACCGCCACGAACAGGCCGACGCTCAAGGCCCAGCCCGCGGCCGGCAGCCACACGTCTTCCGCGGATCCATCTCGGGCAGCGACCAGCGCCAGCACGGCACCCACCGCAACCCAGCCGGCGATCACGCGTCCAGTGAGGGGCGACAGCGCCCAGGGCCATAGCGACGCGGCCTCGGTCGGGAAGAAAAAGAATGCCAACGCCCAGGCGGCCATAGCGACGCCGGAGCCGGTCATTGCCAGCCGCTCGGCCGTGGAGAGCCGAATCGGTCCCTCAGGCGTCGTTCCCCTTCTAGCCTCGACCATCCCGATGGCTACGGCACCCAGAACAATGACGATATACAGACCGAGCCACACCCAGGTGATCATCCGATCCCAGCGGAATCTATCGGCGTGGAGCAGCGTAGCCGCCACCATCGTGGTGGCGAATACGAGGACCGGCGGCACGATCAGACGAATCGCCCGCCATGAGCCAATCCAGAGCCCCGCCAGCAGGACGATGCCGGTTCCCAGATAACCAGCCCCCATGAAGCGGGCGGTTTGCGGCGGCGCAATGGGCCAGGCGAAGAAATCAGCCGTACTGGTGGCTCCACCCAGCAGTGCAACGCCGGCCACCAGCCCAATGATCCCCACCACGAGCAAGTACAGTCGTGTTAGCGTGCTCACCGGGCTCCCTGCGCCTTTGGGCGAGAGGTTTGGGGAGAGGGAGAGGGGACTATTGGACGCCCCTCTCCTAGTGCTCGTGGGGGTGCGCGTGATCGTGATCATGGTCATGGTCGTGGTCGTGGTCGTGGTCGTGGTCGTGGCCATGGTCGTGATCATGATCGTGCCCGTGCCCAAGCTCGTGCACGTGTGGAGCCTCCGCAGTGCCCCACACCAGGCCTGACGACCGCTCGCGAGCCGTGGTGAACACCAGCGACTTCACTACCACGGGCACCGCGTGGATGTCCTCACGTTCCTCTGCTAGGTCAATGAAGTCGAGGTCGCTCACCTGGACCTCGTCTACCGAGACGATGTCGTGGCCAGGTATGAGCTCGCGGGTGAGCAGGTTTCCGACCGCACCGCCGATGTCCGTGTCGAAAACGAGTGTGATTGGGATCTTGTTCGATACGGTGCGGGGCAACCCCTTGACGATGCCCTCGGCCAGTGTCTTCACCCGCTCATAGGACGGCTCCATGCGCCAGCGGAACGACAGCGCAATCGGAGATTCTCCCTCACTGATATCCTGCCGCTGCAGGGCCTGCTCCACAGCTGCCGTCACTTGTGCCACTGTGTAGTCGCCCGGTGGCATCACTGGCGCGACTACCTGCAGATTGCGATGCGGCAGCAATTCAGGCCTCGTTATGTAAATCGTGCTACCGCTGACCTGCAGGGTGTACTGGCCAGCGCCAATCACGGTCGCGCGGATCTGCTGTTCGGACTGCTGGACTTCGGCGCCCAGTCGCTCGCGGCGGTCCCAGACGGCCTTACCCAGCAAGATGCCGAGGTCGCCGAAGTTGCGCTTCTCGTTACCGTATACGTACTCGGACACGCCGCCTGAGAAGGTCACCTCATCGATCTGGCCGTCATAGGTGAGCGGGCCGGTGATCATGAGACGGCTGGCAATGCGCCCCAGGGGCCGCCGCTCGGCTACGTTGTAAAGCACTTCAGCCAGCAGATCGGCCATGGCTTGCTGGTAAGGCTCAGAGAGCGTCCCGCCCATCTCTATCGGGATGCCCAAATCCTCGGCGATGATCTGGCCGGCTGGCTCGATACGGATGACCTCGCCCGTCTCATTCCATGCCACCAGCCGGGCGCCCACGTTCACGGCCGCCGTCTCCACGACTTCTCCGCCGCTGCATACCGCCAGCTTGGCCGTTCCACCGCCCATGTCGATATTCATGACCGTGCGGGTGACGCCGTCCCTTTTCTCCGAGCGGGCGCATGCGCCTGAACCGAAAGCCGCCATGACCGCCTCCAGGTTGGGGCCAGCAACGGCGCACACAAACTTTCCGGCCTCCTGGGCGAACAGCGCGGAGATGGCCTCGGCATTGTTCTTTTTGGCCGCCTCACCCGTAAAGATGGTGGCGCCCGTTTCAACATCGTCGATGGTCATCCCGGCGTCCTTGTAGACGCCCTGGATGAAGCGTTGGAGCTCCTCGGTATCAATGGTGAAGAGGTCCTTGTAGGGCGTAAGTAGGATCGGAGAGCGGTGAGTGACGGCGCGCTCGACGACCTTGAAGCGACTGGACAGCGCGATGCCCTGGCGCTCGAGCACGAGCCTGGAGAACATCAGGTGTGACGTAGAGGAGCCTATGTCGATCCCGACACTGGTCAGGGTGACCCGGTTGCCTGCCTCCTCCGGCGTGAGCGGAATCATGGGGGGCTCGCCCGGATGGGTATGGAAAAAGTCGTCCTCGTCGTGGATATGCCCGAACATGCCCTCCGCATGGTCGTGCTCGCCCCAGTGTCCGTGCGCGTGCGCCGCGTCTTCTTCCGCCTGAGTCATGGTTGGATCCCGTCGCTCGTTCTCGCTCACCGTTGCTCCTTCACCTAAAGATCACCCCTCCCCCAGCCGCTCCCCTGAGGGAGTGGAGAGGGAAAACGTTCGGGGGGCTTTGCCCCCCAAGCCCCCATTTAGCGTCCCTTCAAACCTGGGACTTTACCCTCGTCGGTAGTCGGGCCGGGGGAGAACCACCTCGGCACCGTGGCTGGCGCATTCTCGCGTGTAGAGCTCAAAGATTTCTGGGTCTTCGTATTCGTACTCGATCTGGTCGGGCATGAAGCCTTCGTAATGACGGGGATCGAGGTTACCCAGCCGCATGGCCATGTAGCGCGCGGCGGTTGGGCCGGTGTTAAAGTGCTGGTGGTACTCCCATTCCTTGGGCGACAGAACACTGCCATCCTGCCAGTCGATCTTCTGGCTTCCTTGCCCCTCGAACCAGAGCAGGGAGTACCCCTGGCCATCCAGGACAACGACGTGGGCGCCCACGTTGTGGCGATGCGCCTTCTTGTACGTACCGGGTGGAAACTGGCTGCAGTGTACCGCCATCTGGTTATTGGAGATGGAGAACTGGGTGAGGAAACCACTGGCGCCTCGATTGGCCGCGTCATCGAGGCCAAAAGCGCGAATATCCGAAATGTAGTTCGTTTTCCAAGAGTTGCGGCTCAGACGCTCGCCAGGCCGACTGAAGAAGTCCTCCTCTACGTTGTAGCGGTCCGCAAAGACGTAGGGCTCATTGAACAGGAAGTCTGCATTGCGAACCAGGTTCATAACCATGGGCGCATTAGTCACCGCGTAGAGCCGCGCGGGCTGCTGGCCGTCCAAGTTGTAGTGCTGATAGTAGGAGTTGAGCGGGGGAGAAAACACAGTTCCTCGCTGCCACTCCACCGTCTGCTTCTGGTGGCCTTCCTGCCACAGCGTCGTGGCGCCCCGACCAGCTAGAACCAGGATCGTGCACTCAAACAGGTGGTGCAGAACCTCGGTTTGGCCTCCCGGAGCGAGCTCCAGCACGTAGGAGTCGTCCTCTTCCTGTTCGGCCAGGTTCACGAAGGCACCCTTCTGCCCGACCCGCCCCCAGGGCTCGACATCGAGGGTATGCAGGTCCGCGATATAGGAGGTGCGGTGGATGGGAATGCCTTCGCCTTCCTGCCATTTCTGATAAACGCTCTCTCGATTTACGGCCGTCACTCGTGGCCCCGTCGGGGGCTGCGTCCCGAGACCGCTCCGCTCACCACCCCGCAGCCGCCCCGCGCCTCGCGCCTCTTCGGTCATCGAGCTGCTGCCTGGCCAGAAACCACGACCCCGGTTCCACGCTGATAGAAGCGCTGCAAGGACTCCTCGAGCTTGGTGTCGATCATCTCGTGGTTGGGATCGCGGATGACACCGGCCGGGTCCTCACCTCGCTGAACTTTCTTGATCTCACGTCGGAGCATGTCCCGATACATCAGGATGCCTCGATCCGACGTCGCCAGGTGCTCGGTGGGACGAGGAGCAACTGGCCCTTGCGTTTCCCACGCCATGTAGTCCTGCACCTGGTTATCCCACTGATTGGGGTCGGTAAACCGGAACCGAGTTTCTGGGTGCAGCTTCTGGGCGGGCTGCTTGTAGGGCTCTCGCCATTCGGTGGGCAATTGCTCCTCGTTTTCGTCCACCAGGCTGCCGTCCGGGGTGGGCTCGAAGCGCACGAACACGATGTAGGTGTGCGTATCGTCGATGGGCACTCGAATCTGAGTGGTGTTCCCCACCCGCAGGATGTTGGGGAACAATATCGGGTGCTCTTCACCCCCGCCAGTACCGCGCTGCTCGCCCTCTCGGTAGAGTCGCCGCTTCATGAGCCCGCCGTACTCGGTCTCGTAAAAGTCGAACGTCTCCACCGTATCGATGAAGCCGCGAGTGGAGCTTTCGGCGCCCCGGCCCTGCTCCGGATGCTGGTGCAGGATTTGCAGGTGGGCCGGATCGGCGGAGTTTTCCATCGGCTGGACC
>DASXTD010000249.1:0-4111 GCA_036505655.1 Chloroflexota bacterium | reverse complement strand
CCGGATAGCGGTTTGATCAACGTGGGCACCTATCGAGTGGCCGTTCATGATGAAAAAACCGCCCTCATCTTTATGAATGCTTACAACCATGGAGACGTGATCCGACGGAAGTACTGGGACCGCGGCGAGAAGGCGCCGATTGCAATCTCATTCGGCCAGGAGCCGATCCTCAGCTTCCTGGCGAGCAGCACGGTGCTGTATTGCCCACAAGATGTTTCCGAGCTAGAGGTGGCGGGTTTCTTTCACAAGAGTCCTTATGAGGTCATCAGGGGACCGGTGACGGGGCTGCCCATTCCGGCCACATCCGAGATCGTGCTGGAGGGCTACATGCCCTCTCCTGACGAGCTGCTCATCCCTGAAGGTCCCTTCGGCGAATACACCGGCTATTACGCTCACGGTCGCACGCCCGAGACGGCGATTGAAGTCAGCGCCATCTACCATCGCCACAACCCGATCCTTTTCGGCATGCCGCCGGTCCGCCCGATTTCGAAACTCCATCGGCTGTCCGAAGTGGACCTGGGGACCAAGCGCAAGCTCGACAAGGCAGGCATCCCCGGCATCCAGGGGGTGGCCACCCTCTCCCTCACTTTCAAGGTGGTCAGCATCCACCAGATGTACGACGAACATATCGAGGACGTCATGCGCGTTCTGGAACCAGGCGGCCTCCACCATGGTGGCAACCGGATGTGGCTCCTCGTGGACGACGATATTGATATTCTCAACACGCAGGAGGTCCTGTGGGCCATGGCCAGCCGCACCATTCCCCAGACCGCGGTGCGCGTTATCGAAGGGACGGCTACCGACCAGCTCGATCCGCGGGTTCCGCCGGGCCAGCGCTCTGATCCCAAGATGGCTCACGCCAAGGATCGGGGACGAAACATCTTCCGAGCGGACAGTATGATCATCAATGCGTGCCGGCCCTACGAGTGGAAGGACGAGTTCCCGAAGGTCAACGTCAACAGCCGCGAGCTGCGGGAAGCCACCGAGAAGAAATGGAGCCAGCTCTTCGCCGGTTTGTAGGGGCCAGCCAGCGTTCCGCTGGACCGATTCGGGTGGACGAGGCTCGGCTTCAGGCTGCTAGTAAGGCGAGCACCTCCCGGACCAGATGCATATGCAGCGCGTTGGGAGCGGGCGTGGATCCGATTTCTTCAGGAACGGTACTCAGTGTCGCAGGGGCGTGCGCTTTCCGCTCCCCCGCGCGCCGCTTCCAGTCGCCAGGCTCGGTCAGCGCCTGGCGCACTTCCCGCCACTCCAGCCAGTAGACATCATCAGGTGCATCGAGCACTTTGATGTCCACCAGTCGCTTAGCCGTCTGCTCGATGAAGGCATTGAGGTTGGTCCCGCCCTCGTCGCGGACGATCGCCAACGCCTCATGGAGTACGGCGGTTGCTTCTTCGACGGCCGCTGCTGTCTGGGGGCGGTCTTCGCTGTCCGCGGGCAGGTCCCGCAAACGCTTGCGGAGCAGCGCCAGGGTTCCGACCACCGCGCGGTCGGTCAGAAACCACTGCATTTCCCGCGCACGACGCAGCTGGCGAAGCCGCTCAGCGAGATCCACCGGCGACTCCGGCAGGGCCTCGGCCATCCACGAGTTTGATCGTTGCACGGTGGGCTTGACGGAGTGCTCCCAAGCCCCCCGGGGGTTCCGCGTGTAGCGGAGGCTGGAGTCGCGCAGCAGCCCCATCTTGCTTTCCGGGTCGTGCTCCGCGATTCCCGAGGGCACGCTGGCAACGTACAGCTCACCATCGATGAGGCGAGGCCGTATCTGATAGAGCGGATAGTTCAAGAGCACCAGCCCCCGGGTTAGCCCCGCGGTGGAGGCCCACACCTCTAAGGTAAAGTCCAGCGGTCGGGGACGAGCGGGGAAGATGCTGCCTGGCCGAAACCACCACAGTGCTTCATCCGGAGCCGGCGCCCACGGGCGCTGGATCACTGCCATCGCTTCCCTCCTGCGTTCATATTGCGGGGCCGCGGTGGTTAACGCGTGGCCGCTGTCTAGGCGGTCACACAGAGCGTCCGCAGTGCCCCCGAACCATCGTAGACTTGATCCCAGGTGTCCCCACGGTCCTGGCTTTGCCACACTGCGGTCCCGACGGCCGCGTACAGGCGGTCGTCGTCGAGCGGATCTCCTACGAGGCCCCAGACCATCGGCTCCAGGCTGTCGGGCAAACCGCCGGTCAATTGATGCCAGGTGCGTGCACCGTCCTCACTCCGGTAGATAGCCGACTTCGCGCCCTCCTTTCGGAGCCAGGCCGGAGGTGAGCCGTTCGCGGTGGCCAGAAACAGCGAAGTGGCCGCGCCTGGTCGTACGACGAAGTCATGAAAGTAATCGCGCGTGATCCCTTCTTGGGCCATGATCCAGTCGTGTCCACTCTGTGTGCTGCGATAGAAGCCTCGCGCGGTCGCCGTGTAAAGGACTTCGGGCTGTATCGGGTCGCGATTGACCACATGGACGTCCAGATACTCGATTCCAGCCGAAAGGTCCTCCCACGTGAGGCCACCGTCGCGCGTCCGTACGATGCCGCCGTGCTCGATGCCCAGCAGAATGTCGAGAGGATCGTTGGGATTCACGTTGATGTACTTCCCGTGGCCGTCCGTGATCTCCTCACCCGGGAAGAACCATTGCTCCTGAATGTCTTCCGGCATCTGACGGAGCGCTTCGAGTTCCTCCCAGGTATCCCCGTCATCGCTGGAACGATAAAGCGCGACCGGTTCCGTAGTCGCGTAAATCGTGGCTGGATTGGTGGGCAGGGCGGTCAGCGCTCGGACATCTCCCTCGAGGATCCGGTCCCAGTGAGCTCCGCCGTCAGATGAGGCATATACGCCGTCGTGCGGCGCCGCGCAGAAGAAGCGGCCGCCGGGCAGAGCCGCCAGTTCCTCGACCGCCTTTCCGACTAGCGCGGAGCCAGTGACATCCCAGGTACCGTTCCGCTCCGAAAGCAGCACCAAGCCGTCCGAACCGCCTGCGCACAACTGTCGGCTCCCCATTTCGGTCCCTCCCCGTGAAGTTGGCCGGAGTATAGCGCCAGCCCGCGCTTGGTTATGGCGCAGTCTAGCGCCGAGCAGTGCGGCCGAAAAGCCGTTGGCGCGAGCTTGTCGAAGGGTCGAGTCGGTCGGGGCATTCTAAGGCGGTGGTCATAGCGCGGTTGAGCTAAGCGGATTTAGACTCGCCCCGGAGATGCTCACCTCGCCAGTTCCGAAAAAGGAGTAGCGCCATGGACGCGACGCCACGAACCTCGCCATTCCAACCCATGCTTGACCGCCCTCGCGGGAATGCGTTCCTGCGCCCGAATGCGATCATGCAGATTGCGCTGGAGCTATGGGCGCAATCCGCGCGCACAGGGCCATACGCCGACGTTCAAATGTTGCTCGGCCCCCCGCTAGACGGGAAGCGCCAGCCGACCGCCACCTTCGGTTTCGAGAGTCCCGAGGTGATTCTTGCCGTGGGGCGGGGCGAGCTGGACCTGGCCACGCTCAACCCCTCAGCCCTCCTCACGATGGCCTATCGAGGCACCGGATGGTTCACTGAACCGTTGCCGCTGCGGGCCATCGCCATCATGCCCTCGTACGACTTGATGGGGTTCGGTCTCTCAGGACAGACCGGCCTCACCAGCCTGGCCGAGGTTCGCGAGAAAAAATATCCCCTCCGAGTATCCCTCCGAGATGACCCATCCCATTCCCCCATCCTGGCCGCTGAACAGGTACTGCAGGCCGAGGGCATTGCCTTTGCGGACATTGAGGCCTGGGGTGGTTCGATCAAGCTCGTCCCCAACTCGCCCGGCCATCCGAGCCGCCTTAATGGGATGCGTTCCGGCGAAATCGACGCGGTGTTCGATGAAGGGATTAACTCCTGGGGCCCGCCCGCGATGGAGGCAGGCTTCCGCTTCGCCCGCCTCTCCGATTCTGCCCTTGCCGAGCTGGACAAGGCTGGTTGGCCGCTGCTTCCGATGAGCGCCCGCTTACCTGAGCTCAAGGGCGAGGCCGACCCGCTCACGATCAGCTTCAGCGGCTGGCCGCTCTACACGCATGCGGGCCTCGACGACGATCTGGCCTACCGCATCACAGACGCGCTCTGGCGGTCCCGCGGAAACCTCACCTGGGACATCGACCGTCC
>DASXTD010000248.1:0-3179 GCA_036505655.1 Chloroflexota bacterium | reverse complement strand
CAGGCCGAGCTGCTCTTTTCCCAGGCCTATATCCCCATCCTGACCCAACTTCTGCACGTGCTCTCGCGACGGATGTCTTCCGCTGAGTTCGATTCTCTCATGCGGGAGGTCGGCCGTGAGGCAATGGCGGGCCGTGCCCTTCCCAAGGGACCCCTGCGGGAACGGGTGGCAACGGCGAGCTCGCTCCTGAATGACCTCGGTGGGCTGACTGAAGTGGAGGAGGAGAATGGTCTCTATGTGATCCGGAGCCACGGCTGCCCTTTAGCCGCGGCCACCGCCGATCACCCCGAGGCCTGCAACGCCCTGGAGAGCCTTCTGACCGAATTCGTTGGTACTAAGGTTACTAAATGTTGTGATCGATACGATCGGGAACGATGTTGTTTCGAGGTAGGGCAAGGATCTGGCTTGCACTAATGCGAGACCAACAAGCTTAGTCCAGTCTGCCGGTGATTCTCGAGGCCACGATGTCCAGATGCGTGACTGCCGCCCGGGCGGCAACGTTGGTTGCGGTCCTCACGCTCGCCGTCTGCGGTCCAGCGCCGGCTCAAGCCCCGCCACCGACCCGGGGCAGCAACACGTATTGGATGGGACTGGGAGTGGGCGCCGGCTCCGAGGATTTCGCCGCTCAGCTCAATGCCTCCTATCAGTTCGGGGCCAACATCGTCTCACTTCGAGCCGCTGCCACGGCCGGGCTGTTCGACGACGGGTTCAACGATGTGGCCCTCTTTTACGGCCGCGGCACCCGGTCGCCGGCGAGTCGGTTCCACGCCGGGGCGGCGCTCGGAATATCGGTGGCGGACGGCTGCCGCGGCGGCGGCGTGTTCAGCAGCTGCCGCGATATGCCTGCCGTGCTGGGTCTGCCGATCGAGCTCCAGGCCTTTTGGCGCCCCAGCCGATTCTTCGGCCTCGGCCTCTACGGCTTTGGCAACCTCAACCACTCTCAATCCTTTGCCGGCCTGACCCTGGCCCTCCAGTTGGGCCGACTGCGCTGAGCCACTCTCTCACCATCCCGGTTCATTTCCTGCCATGATCGAGCTGAAACTCGACCTGCTCCAGACGCTCACCCTGGCCGGGTTGGTCTACTTCGTTGGTATCCAGCTCCGGCAGCGAATTACCTGGCTCGACCGACTGAACATCCCCAGTGCCGTCGTCGGCGGTTTGCTGTTCACCATCCTGGTCCTCCTGCTGCACGACCGGGTGCTTGCCATCGAGTTGGACACCGCCCTCCAGTCGACCCTGAGCGTCGCCTTCTTCACTTCTATAGGAATGGGCGCGAGCCTGGCGCTGCTCCGGGCCGGTGGTCTCCAGGTGCTCATCTTTCTGGCGTTCGCCACCGTCTTCTGCCTGGTCCAGAACTTCGTCGGCATGGCGATCGCCACCGGCTTCCAGGAGCACCCACTGCTCGGCGTCATGGCGGGTTCGGTCACCCTGGTCGGCGGTCCCGCCACCGGCCTGGCGTTCGCGCCCATCTTCGAGCAGGCCGGCCTGAAGGGGGCAGGGCCGCTGGCGCTAACTTCCGCCACCGTGGGCATCGTCTTCGGTGGCCTGGTCGGCGGCCCGGTTGGAACTCACCTCGTGCAGCGATACGGACTCGCGCCCCGCGCTCGCTCGACGGCTGAGCTCAGGGCCGAGCTCGACACCTCACCCGAGACCCTGGTGGTGGAGGTCGACCGGGAGGACACCTCTCTCATCCGCAACCTGATCGTCCTGGCGCTCGCGATGGGGCTGGGCAGCATCGTGAGCGGATACATCCAGTCGCTTGGCGTCACCCTTCCGGCCTACATCGGGGCGATGCTGGTCGCATCCGGGCTCCGGAATCTGGATGACGCCACCGGCTGGTTCCGGATCGATCAACGAGCCATGGAGTTCGTGGGCAACCTCGCGCTCAACATCTTCCTGGTGGTCGCTCTCATGAACCTCAGGCTCTGGGAGCTGGCGCATCTTGCCCTGCCGTTGTCGGTGATCCTGGCCGCTCAGGTGATCGTGGTCCTGCTGTTCGCATTGACCGCGTCGTTCCGGCTGATGGGGCGGGACTACGACTCGGCGGTGATGGCGAGTGGGTTCGTGGGATTCGTGCTGGGGACGACCGCCAACGCGGTGGCCAACATGCGGGCCCTGGTGGCGCGCTTCGGGCCGGCGCCGAGGGCGTTCCTCGTGGTGCCGCTGGTCGGCGCGTTCTTTATCGATTTTACCAACGCGATCATCATCACGTTCTTCGTAAACTGGCTGAAATGACGTCCGGCGCGGCGGGTGGCGCGACTAAAGTCGCTGCTCGGCACAGCGTGGCTGCGCCACGCGGGTGCGCTGGGACCGCTTAGATGTGGAAGTTGAATACCGAAGTGGTATCGTAGGTGATGTAGAGGTGAGCGGCCAGAAACGCCTAGCTCGCGCTATCAGCCCTAGCGAAGCCCACACCCGGCTGAAATGGGCGCTGCCTCAGAACAGACGCCGAGAAGTGAACTATTGAGGGTGGCTTCCGCCATGTTGGCCAAAGCGCCCGCACCACGGTGGCCTCAGTCAAGAACGACGGCACCGAGGAGCTGAGTACCTCATACCCCAGCCGGAATGCCTTGGCGAGCCTGGAGGAGGCGAGCGGGACGGGCTCCAGTCTCGAACCGAGCACGCGGACCACACGTCAAAGGTCAGGCGCAACCTCGAGGCCAGAAGCGGCAGTAAACCCACGCGTGGCGTAGCCACGCTGTGCCGAGCAGCGACTTTAGTCGCGCGAACGCGGGGGCGGCTCCGGGTCCAACGGCTGGATTGCTTCGGCCACGAGCCTGCCCTGAGCAAAGCCGAAGGGTGGCCTCGCAATGACTCCGTTGATAGCGGCTGGATTGCTTCGGGGCCTCTGCCCCTCGCAATGACTCGGTGGGTGCTGCGCGCCTATCTGCTATGGGCTATTGGCTATTGGCTGTTCCTTGCGTCGAGAGTCTCCGCTGGTAATGAGGAGCTTCTCCGGCCAACGGCACAGCCCATAGCCCATGGCCCATAGCCTACATTTGACATCCGTCCTCCTTCCCTCCACCTTCAAAATTCAACTCATCCGAGGAGGTGGAGGCCATGAAGGTCTATGGCTCCAACGCCATAAGAAACGTGGCGTTCGTCGGGCACGGGGCCAGCGGTAAGACATCGCTCGTCGACGCGCTCGCCTTCGTTTCCGGCGCCAGCCGGCGCCACGG
>DASXTD010000247.1:0-5511 GCA_036505655.1 Chloroflexota bacterium | reverse complement strand
GGAACGGTTACGGCGCGTGTTGGTGGCCGTGCAGCGTCAGATCGGTGTGCTCGAGGCCCAGGAGGACATTAAGTCCCAGGTCCAGGAGGAGCTGGGCGAGCGGCAACGCGAGATGTTCCTGCGAGAGCAGATGAAAGCCATCCGCAAGGAGCTCGGGGAGGAAAACGAAGCCGGCGAGGTGGACGAGTTGCGGGAGCGGCTGGCGGCCCTCGAGCTGCCGGAGGCTGCGCGCAAGGAGGTCGACCGGGAGCTTTCCCGCCTCGAGCGCGCCGGCCGGGAATCGATGGAAAGCCAGGTGATCCGGACCTACCTCGAAACCGTCGCCGAGCTGCCGTGGGGCAAGCGTGCCGAAGAATCGCTCGATCTGAAGCGGGCGGCGGAGATCCTCGAGGAGGATCACTACGGACTCCAGGACGTGAAGGACCAGGTGCTCGAGTTCCTGGCGGTTCGCCAGCTGCGCCAGCGTGAAGGAGCTGCGAATCAACCTGGAGACGCCAAACCGGCTCAGGAAAAGGATTCAGAATCGCAGGGGTCGATCCTGCTGTTCGTCGGTCCGCCGGGCGTGGGCAAGACATCTATTGCAAAGTCCATCGCGCGCGCCATGGGTCGTCCGTACGTCCGCATTTCCCTTGGTGGCGCGCGGGACGAGGCCGACATCCGGGGCCACCGGCGCACCTACGTGGGGGCCATGCCGGGGCGGATCATACAGGGCATGAAGCAGGCGGGCGCGAAGAACCCCGTGTTCCTGCTCGACGAAGTGGACAAGCTGGGTGTCTCGTTCCAGGGCGACCCGGCTTCGGCACTGCTCGAAGTTCTCGACCCGGCGCAGAACGATTCGTTTACGGATCATTATCTGGGCGTGCCGTTCGACCTCTCCGAGGTGTTGTTTATCGCCACGGCAAATTTTCTCCAGAACATCCCCGGGCCGCTGCTCGATCGGCTCGAGACCGTCAATTTCGCCGGTTATACCGAACGTGAAAAACTGGAGATCGCGAAGCGGTATCTCATCCCGCGACAGCTGGTCGCCAACGGGTTGAGCGCAAGGCAGCTGACTCTCGCCGACGACGGTCTGGCGGAGATCATCTCGAGCTACACGCGGGAGTCCGGGGTGCGGCAGCTGGAGCGGGAGATCGGCAAGCTGGGTCGAAAAGTGGCCCGCAAGATCGCCGATGGATCCGTCGAGCATGTCACGGTCGGCAAGCCCGACGTCGATGACCTGCTGGGCCGTCCCAAGGTGCACCCCGAGCGAAAGGCCGGCGCGGATCAGATCGGCGTGGCGACCGGCATGTACTACACGCCGGTGGGAGGCGACATCATGTTCGTGGAAACGAGCGTGATGGGAGGCAACGGTGAGCTCGTGCTCACCGGCCAGCTGGGTGACGTGATGAAGGAGTCCGCCCGGGCGGCGCTTACGTATGCCAAGTCACACGCGGCGCGACTTGGCGTCGCGGACCAGGATATGGCCGGCACCGATCTCCACGTTCACGTTCCGGCCGGAGCGATCCCCAAGGATGGACCGTCCGCGGGGGTGACCATGGCCACGGCCATTGTGTCCGCCCTGTCCCGGCGTCCGGTGCGTCACGACCTCGCGATGACCGGAGAGATCACCCTCAGTGGACGGGTGCTGCCCATCGGCGGCGTGAAGGAGAAGGTTCTGGGTGCGGTGCGGGCCGGGATCCGGACCATCATCCTGCCCAAGGAAAACGAAGCCGACCTCGAAGATCTTCCCGAGGATGTCCGGAAGTCGCTGGACATTCACCTGGTCGAGGACCTGGATGAGGTGCTTTCCCTGGCGCTACGGGGCGCGCGTTACGAGGCGGGGAATCTCGTCTTCGAAGGTCCGGCCCCGCGCGAGCCCAAGATGGTCTCGAAGAACTGACGGCGGGCTAGGCCCGCACGCCGTTTACAATCAGGTCTACAGCCGCTCGCTTCCACCGCTCGCGCAACGTCGATTCGTCAGCGCCGAGCGGTGGAGCGCTCGCGGCGATCAGCGATTCCAGCCGTAGGTAGGCAACCATCAGCACAACCGCTTGAGCGGCCGCGAGGTGGGGATCCAGGTCGCCGCGCATGTGGCCCAGGCCCTGACCTTCTGCCAGCATCACGACCAAGCGGCGGATAGCCGGCGCAAATGGGGCTGCATCCATTCGGTCGGCGTGAGAGATCAGTGTGACCAGGTCCGGATGCGCCGTAAGGAATTCGAACAACGTCGCCAACGCAACTTCGAGGCGTTCCAGGGGCTGGCCGGTGGAGGTGGGAAGCGCCGTAAGCGCTGATTCGAGCTCGGTCACTCCGCTGCGCACGACGGCCTGGAAGAGACCGCGTTTGGAGTGGTAGTAATAGAACAACAGCTGCTTGTTGACCTCGGCCGCCTTCGCGATCCGCTCCACGCGAGCGCCCGCGAACCCCCGCCTTGAGAACTCTTCTCTAGCTGCGCGAACAATACGTAATGCCCTGTTATTGGATAACTTAGGCTCCATACGATGTTTCCTCAACCAGATGGTTGAGGAAACATATGCGATGCCGAGTGGCTTGGCTAGGGACGGCCGAGCGCGACGTTCTGCGGCGGGGACGGCAAGCCGTAGCGCAGGAACGCCAACAGGGTGCGGTTGAATGCTGCGGGAGCTTCTTCAGGGAGGGCGTGTCCAGCTCCGGGAAAAAGGACAAAGGCACCCTGCTGAAGGTCTGCGATTGCCGCCTGACCGACTGTGGCAGGGATCAGCCGATCCGCGCTGCCCCACATGACGAGTGTGGGCGAGGCAATGGGGGCCAGCCGGTTTCGAAGCGCATCAAAGCGGTACTCCCGCAGCACGCCACGCAAGGCCCGCCCGGCTCCCGGCTCGCAAAGGGGAGCATAGTACTGGTCGATGTCCTGAGGCGTCACGCGGGACGGATCGCCGTAGATCATGCGGAGGGTCCGCGCGGTGGCAGCGCGGCCACGGAAGCGATCCACGAAGGCGCCGACCAGCGGCCACCGCGCCGCGCGCAGCATGAAAGGCCATCGAACGCCGAATCCAGCAGCATCGACCAGCACTAGACCGGTGACACGGTCGGCGTGAGTCAAAGCGGCTTCGGCGGCGATCGCACCCCCCATCGAATGCCCCACGAGCACTGCATCGGTGACGCCGAGTGAATCCATGAGGCCGAACAGCAGCTTCACGTAGTCATCGTTCGAATACCCGTGCGCTGGCTTGTCTGAGAATCCAAAGCCGAGATTGTCGAAAGCAATCACCCGAAAGCCGGCCTCGGCCAATGGCAGCATGGAATAGCGCCAGGAGTACAGGGAAGCGCCGAGGCCGTGGATCAACACCACCGCCGGGCCGCGACCGGTTTCCACGACTCTGATGGAGTGGCTATCCACCGTGACGTAGCGAGGGATGAGCGGAGTACCAGCGGGGTAACGCTGCCAAGCCGGAATTGGGGCCGTCCGGCAGGCACCCATGACTGCACCCAGGGTCAAGGCGACAGCGTACTGAAGTCTCATGTTTCCCCGATAGCTAACCGGGCGACCACGGCGATCAACGGATTGGAGCTCCACAGGCCCGCCAGACTGTCCCCTCCCTCGATTCGGGTCGCGAGCACCGTGTGCAGACCGTCCACCAGCAACACTGTCGGATGCTCCGCAGGCGCTCGAGGGAAGGTCAATTCACCAGAGTCCACTACGTCTCCAGCGATGCGAATGTGGAGCGTGGCGCGGGTTGCCGCGCGACGCCACGCGGGGATCGTAGGCTGCCACAGCTCCGCCGCGAGTACGCCATCCACTCCCTGCTCGGCCCGTGCCACCAACTGCTGCGTCACGTTGGCGATGGCCCGCACGCCCTCCAGGGCGCGCGTCACTGGCTCGGGCGGCGGCCGAATGCCCGCCAATGCCCGGCTCAACCGATCCAGACGCTCACCTTGCTCGGCCGCAAGCTGGACCAGGAGGCCGGTGGGATCCGTCGCCCGATAGCGTGCCGGACGACCCGCCGAACGAAAGGTCGCTCCCCGGCGCAACAACGCCTCCAGCGCCGCATACGTGTTGGCTCGCGCGAACCCCGCGGCGTGCGCCACGGCGTAGCCCGTGGAGGGCCCAAGTCGCAGCAGAGTCGCATACACGCTCGACTCGGTCGGCGTAAAGCCAAAAGGAGTAAGGTCGATCGACGGGGTAGTAATACTTGCAACTACTACTACAAAAGAAGCCAAACCGCAACGGAGAGCTATGCGACTTCGACGGGAATTCCCATTAACCTGGCGATCAGCGCCAGGCGAAAGGTGATGTCGGTCTGGCGCTGTGCGGGACTCTTTCCCGGCCCTTCGAGCGGAAACCAATGGGTCACGACCGGATTGGCGGCCTTAGGTAAGGCCCTGAGGTTCTTCGGGTTCCAGATCCCCTGATCGTCCGTTTCACTGAACAACCGGGCAAGCACTCGGCTGGCGCTCGGGATCTGACGCACGATGCCCAACCGGGCCAGGAGCTCAAGCCAATACACGGCGAACGGGACGTCGGGAACATGGCCTTGAGCGTCCGAGCGGAGCGGATCGCCGAGCAACTCGAAGGTCGGCTTGAAGAACTTCCGTCCAGCGATGATGTAGAACGCCCGCTTGGGCGCCGGCGCCCCGAAAAAGCTCGCCAGGCGCTCGACGAACCCCGCGCGCTCGCGTTGCACGGCAGGCATGAATGCGAGCATTTCGATCCCGAAAATCGTGGGCGGGGCGGCTTGCGGATCGAGAATGGTCTTTCCCGACAGCTTCCGGAATGGTTTCTCGATCAGCCCGCTGCGGAGATACAGCGAGATGTCGCTGGCGACTTTGTGCGCCGTGCCGCGCAGACGAGGATCCTCCACGTGGCCGGCACGCGACAGGGCGGATGCCGCTGCCTCCCGGTGCATGTTACGCGCCCAGAGCCCCAGACCGGGATCAGTCCTTGCCGCACGCTGAAACTCGACCTGTAGCGATGGGTCTTCATCCCGAGACAGCAGCCGGAACAGGAACCGGTCGGCCAGCTTGAACGGTCGCTGATCGGCCGTCCATCCCAGCTCCAGCAGCCGGCGGTATTGAAACACCGTGCCGGTTTCCTTCCAACCGAACGCCTTGGACGGGCCGTAGCCCAGCAGGTTGGCGCCCCAGAGCCCGGTGTCCTTCTGCTTGCGGGCGATTGCCAAGGCCCCGCGATCCGAGAGCACCGCAGCCTGAAGCGCGGCTACGCGCTCCGGATCGCGGGCCGCCGCAGGCACAACTTCGGTGAGCGCCCGAAATTGGATCGATGGGCTACCCGCCTCGTACAACCAAGTCAGGGGCAGGCGATGAGTGCTGGGAAGTTCCAGTCTCTAGGCTCCGCTGAGCAGCGGGTATTGGATGTCCACAAGTGGCCGGGAAGCGGGCGCAAACTTATCGGGGATTGGTATCTGAGGCCAGCCCCCGGAGCGAACGATCGCAATCAATTGTGATTACAGGAGTTACGAGTGATTCACGGGCACTGCAGTGTGTGGATTGTGCCACGCCCGATCCGATTCGCCTCGCTGGTGATCAGCAAGG
>DASXTD010000246.1:0-4947 GCA_036505655.1 Chloroflexota bacterium | reverse complement strand
TCGCCAGGGCAGCGGGATCGGCGTCGCACCCTGCACGTAGCCGTCCACGGCGTCTGGAAAATCGCTCGCCCAGCCGCTGCGACGATACTCCCCGTCGCTAGCCACGTCCACCCCAATCTCCCGCTGCAAATTCAACAGCCGGAGGATGGACTGGTCCTCATTGTCCCTTAGCTTCTGTAGGGGCAGCTTTCCCGCGTCAAACGCAGCTCGCGCCTCTAGGAGTCCGGGCGGCCGCAAGAAGCTCCCCACCTGCTCGGCCTTGAAGTCCCCTGCCATGATCCGCCCCACCCCCGGAACCACTCCGAGAGGCATAGTAGCGTCCGTCCGCCTTTAGTGGTATCCAATGCCGATATGCGCATCGAGACTCAGGTCGCCATCATTGGGGCCGGCCCCGCCGGCCTTATGCTCTCGCACCTCCTGGCACTCCGTGGGATCGAGTCGGTCGTGCTGGAGCGCCACTCGCGGGATTACGTCGAGCACCGTATGCGGGCCGGCCTTCTCGAGCAAGGCACGGTCGATCTGCTCGGCACCAGTGGTCTCGGGAACGGCTCCACCGCGAGGCCCTCGTCCATACCGGCATCGAGATCATGATTAGCGGTGTCCGCCACCGCATCCCGCTCACCGAGCTCACCGGCAAGCGGGTATTTATCTACGGCCAGCACGAGCTGCTCAAGGACCTCATCGCTGCCCGCTTGGCCGCAGGCGGTCAGATCATGTTCGAAGCCGAGGCGGCGACGATCGAGGGCACAGGCTCCGCCCGGCCGATCGTGCACTTCACCGCGGACCACGAGCCGCATGAGCTCGTCGCGGACTTCGTCGGCGGCTGTGACGGCTTCCACGGCGTCTCCCGGAGCGCCATCCCCAACCACGCCGTGACTGAGTACGAAAAGATCTACCCGTTCTCGTGGGTAGGCTTGTTTGCCGCCGTGCCCCCATCCAACGACGAGCTGATTTATTGCTCCAGCCCTCGCGGCTTCGCATTGCACACTATGCGCTCGCCTCAGCTCACTCGCCTGTACTTCCAGGTATCGAACGGTGATGTCATCGAGAACTGGTCTGATGACCGCATCTGGGTAGAGCTGCATGCGCGCTTCACGGACCCCGGCTGGACCCTCCACGACGGACCAATCGTCGAAAAAGCCATCACTGACATGCGCAGCTACGTTATCGAGCCTATGCAGTACGAGCGTCTCTACCTGGCCGGCGATGCCGCTCACATCGTGCCGCCGACCGGCGCCAAGGGAATGAACCTGGCTATTTTTGATGCTCGCGTCCTGGCCGACGCTCTCACCGCCTGGTACCAGAAGGGAGCTCGCGATCTCCTGGCCGCCTACTCGGAGACCTGTCTTCGGCGGGTCTGGCGCGTGCAGCATTTCTCCTGGTGGTACTCGGAGATGCTGCATCGGTTCGACGATGCTACTGGTTTCGACGAGCGGGTCCAGCGCTCGCAGCTCCGCTACCTCACCACCTCCCGCGCCGGCATGATGACCATCGCTGAGAACTACGTTGGTCTCGACGCGATCTGAAGGCCTTCTCCACCCGGTTAGCCTGATCGATTGTGTTAACGTAGCCTTTAGTGATGCTCGCCTCTAAGCCGCTTTCCTCCGAAGCCCCGGCCTTGCCCGGCCGCACGCTCGTCCTGTTCGCCGTTGCCATCGGCTATATCGGCGTCATGCTCGCGGTCAGCCCAGTATCGGTGGCCTTGCCGACGGCCGCCGGAGACCTGGGGGTGAACGTGGGCAGCGCCAGCTGGGTGCAGACGGCATACTTGCTCGCACTCACCGCGCTTGTGCTCCCGGCCGGACGGCTCGGCGATCTCATCGGCTACAAGCGCATCTTCGTGAGCGGCGTCGCGCTGATGGCCGGCTCCGCGGCGCTGCTAGGATTCACGAGCGAGCTCTGGCTGATGGTGGTCCTGCGAGGCATTGAGGGCGTGGGCAGCGCGATGATTTCTGGCACGACGCTGGCCATTCTCACCGCGGCTTTTCGGGCCAGCGAGCGCGGTCGGGTGGTGGGATTTGCCACGGTAGCCGGTGCGCTAGGCGCCGGGGGAGGGACGCTGCTCACCCCGCTGGTGCTCGATCACATTGGCTGGCGCGGGGTGTTCTGGCTCATCGTGCCGGTCGGGGTGGTAAGCCTGGTGCTAGCGCTCAAGATGCCCGCGGTGGCAGCCGGCGAGCGCACCCATCGGAGTATAGACATACCCGGCGCGCTGCTGCTAACGGGCAGCCTGCTCGCCCTTTCGCTTTCCTTCAACCATCTGCATGGCGGCGAGGAGACCTTCGCGGCGGGATGGCCATATCACACCACCATGGAGATCCTGGCGGGCGCGCTATTAGTCGCTTTCATCTGGGTGGAAGGCCATACCCGCGAGCCGCTCATTCCACTGGCCTATTTGAGGCATAGCTCGTTTGCGGCCGCCGTGATGGCCAATGGCATCTTTCACATGACCATGATGGCCACCATGTTCCTCACTCCGTTCCTGTTCGAGCAGGCCTGGGGGCTAACGCCCCTTCACGTGAGCCTGGTCATCGGCCTCCTGCAAGGCGTCAACCTCGGGACTGCTCTCGTAGGGGGCTGGGTGGTGGATCGCATGCGCTGGTCAGCGTTGCCCGCCGTCTCCCTCGGGTTGATCGCCGGCGGCATGCTGCTTCTCGGCCTACTCGGAAGCAGCTTGACTCTCGGGACTTACGTCCTGATGTCAGTCCTCCTGGGCATGGGCTCAGGACTATTCACCACGTCCAACAACACGGCCATCATGTCGATCTTGCCGCCCGGGGCACGGGGCTTCTCGTCGGGAATGTTGGAGATGATGCGGCAGTTTGGCCACACTGTCGCAGTTAGTTTGGGAGCGGTGGCGATTGGTCTGGCGGGTGCATCACTCCAGGGAGTGAGCGACCCCGGGGCCATGCTGGAGGGATTCCGTCTCGCCGAGATCATTATGGGCAGCATCGCCGCGGCAGGCGTGGCGATCGCGTTTGTCGGCCGAGCCCGAAGCAACCCTCGGGACTCGCTGCCTGAGCTAGTCGCGGATGTCCTGGAGGAACCAGTCCGTAGGGACCTCTCTGCCCAGCCCCTGGGCGCGAGCTAGCTGGTAGACCCGCCCGGCCACCGCGGCAAACTGCAAGCCCTGGGTTCCGGAATTGATGAAGTAGGTAATTTGGTCGCGCGTCGTCCGCCCTGGAGTCTGGCCGGTCATGAGATCCACCAGCGACTTGTAGTCCCCCTGGTACGTGTCCTCCTCGGGCATAGGAATCCGGGTTCGCTCATCGGTTTCGCCCACGATATACGATGCGGTGCCGTGGACGCGCTGCATGCCCACGTCGAGGTTGCTGAGCGTGTTCTGCCCCAGCTTCACGGACAGATCCGCCAACCTGAGGACGTCCATGGGCCATTCGGTCGCCCGAACCGTGGTGAGGTGGCTGCCTCGGGAAACCCAGGATACATCCAGCACCGGGTGCAGGGAGTCCGTGCAGGTGGAGACGATGTCGGTGTCGCGCACCGCTTCTTCCGGGGTGGACTTTGGCTCCACCAGGATGCCCAGCTTCTCGGACATCTCCTCGGCGTATGCCTCACGGTGCGCGGCGGTTGGGCTGTACACCTTAACCCGCGCGATCGGCCGCACGGCGGCGAACGCCTCCAGGTAGGTCCGCGCCATGCCGCCCGAGCCCACCATCCCCACTACGGCCGCATCTTCGCGGGCCAGGTACTTGGCTCCCAGCCCCGCGCAGCCGCCCACCCGCATGTGCTGAAGAACACCGTCGTTGATAATGGCGAGCGGCTCCCCGGTCTGGGTGCTCATGAGAAAGATGAGCCCGCAGAAGGTGCCGGGCGTCATGCAGTATTTTTCCTCGGTCAGCCCGTCCGGCCAGGTCAGCATGTCCGACTTCATCCGAATGGCGAACACGCCGAGCGACCGCGAGGCACCTTCCATCGTGCCCCATCGGTAGTAGCCATCGGGCGTCTCGTTGGGGAAATACAGGTCAATGCGGGGTCGAAAGGCAGCCCGACCCATTGCCAGGTCCCGATAGCCCACCTCGAGCGCGTCGAGGCACGTCTCCATATTCAGTAGCTTGGCCACGGTCTCGTTATCGATGATGAGCACGGCGCACCTCTTGGCGAGTTCTTGCCAGCAAAGCGAGGCCTCCTGACGCCAGCAGCTCAAGCGGGGATAAGCGTCTCAGGCTGAAACTAGCTGTTCTTGGCTGCCTCGGCGGCCGCGCGCTTGCCGCGGGCGGACTCGCTGAAGGGGACCATGCGCCGCTTGGGCTGCCTCAACGGGACGGTCCGGAACTGGCAGTAAACGGCTGGCTCCGGGCCTGGGTTGTGCAGGCGGTAGTAGTAGTTCGCGTCGATGGTGACGAACTGGCCCGGGACGAGGGTCAGCTCTTCGCCGTCCTCCACGCCGGTCAAGTGGAGCTTGCCTTTCCAGACTAGAAAGGTGTGCTCCTCCTTTGGATGGCAATGCATCTCGTCAGCCTGACCCGGCTGATAGCAGTTCAAGATGACGGCCGACTCGTCCATAGCCGTCAGAGGCACAAACGCGCTTCTGTCGATGATCGCGTTGTCGTCAAGGCTGGCCACCTGCCAGCCTTTCGACTGAAACATGATTTCGGGCTGAATGCCGCCTCGTGGCTCCCGCGCCATTTGCACCTCCAAAACGAGCGTAGCGGTCCAGCGATATCCGGCTCCCATCTCTACAGGGCGGGACTGCCGTCATCCTCATGGAGTGGCGAACTATACCGTGGACGGCCCCTACCTGCATCACCCCTCTCAGTTGATGCCCGTGGCCGCTCCGCTAATCGCTACGCTCCGGCCACGAACTGGACTTCAAAGAGCTTGGGCCAGTACTTGCCTGTGATCAGGAAATGCCCGCTGTCAGGGTCGTAGGCGATGCCGTTGAGCACATCGGCGCCTCGCCGCTCCTCGGGCGTCAGCAAGCCAGAC
>DASXTD010000245.1:0-5045 GCA_036505655.1 Chloroflexota bacterium | reverse complement strand
TGCGTAGCCGATGCTTTGCAACAGCTCGAGCGATTGTCGAGGGTCGTAAGGGTACTTGACGGTGTATTTCGCCTGGACATCCCGGTACGGCTCCTGGTCAGGCAGAATGAAGCTGTCCGCGACCTTGCTCTGTCCAGCCATCAGCGAATCCACCATGGACTGGCGATCCAGCGACATCAGCGCGGCTTTGCGGAACGTCACGTCCGTTAATACGGGCGGATCCGGATTCCGCTGCTGGACGAACATATCCTGGATGCTGCCGCCGGTATAATCGACGAATAGCTGGCCATCTGGCCACTGGTTGCTGACCCCCTGGCTCTGCGGGCCGGATAGGTTCCGGCCCAAAGTCATATCCACTGTATTGGCCAACAGATTTGCCTGGAGCGTGCCCGCATCTTCGATGAAACGGAACTCGACCTCGTCGAGCTTGGGCCGCCCGAACACGTAGTGGTCGTTGGCGGTTAGCACCAGACCACTCCCCGGCTGCCAGCTTTTCAGCACGAATGGGCCTGTCCCGACGTACTCCACGCCCCAATAGGGATCATCGCCGAATCCGGACTTGTTGGACGGGTACGACCGCTCCATGATGTGCTTCGCCATCGGTGTAGCCTCGTCGCCTGGTGAGTTGACGCTCGATCCGAACAGCGAGTCGGCATCGATGAAAGGATCCTTCCAGCGGACCACCATAGTGCGCGCATCTGGCGCCTCGTACCCACTGATATGCGTAAAGATGCCGTCCGCGCTGAACAATGGCACTTCCTTGTCCATGCAGACCTGCATCGTGAAAAACAGATCAGCCGAAGTGAACGGAGTGCCATCGTGCCACTGCATGCCGTTCTTGATATGCCAGGTCGTCTCCATCGTCCCGTCCGGGTTGATCTTCCACAACCCGTTGTCTGGGGACGGTACGGCCTCGGCTAGCTCCGGGTAGCGATTGCCGGCGCCACTTCCCGTCAGGCCGCCAGCCAAGAGAGCCTGGATATGCTCGATGCCCCGCCAGTGCGATCCCGGGTTGAGCACCCGGGCCATCACCGGTGGATCGGCCATAATCGCCGCTACGACCCGCTTCGGGGTCGTACGAGTCGCATCACCGCCAACGGCGGCGCCGCCCCCGGTGGCTGGCGCACAAGCACTCACGATCACCGTCAAAGCCATCAATGCGATTCCCAGGAACTTCGACGTCATCGTCTCCCCCTCACTATTGAGAAGTCGGGACTGCTCCTGCTGCCGAGGAGTACTCCTAGTCCGAACCACCAAACACTAAGTTCCGACCACTTTCTTTCGCCCGATATAGCCGAGCGTCGGACCTCTTGATGAGGTCGAGCTCTGATTCGGGCGGCTGATATTGCGCGACTCCCACACTCATTGTGACGGGTTCCACTATCCCAAACGTGGTTAAACAGCCGGACAACGCCGCCGACATGCGGCCGCGGACCCGATCGAAAATCTCATGGCCCTGCTCTTCGGTGCAATTGCGCAAGACCGCCACGATCTCTTCACCGCCATACCTGCCCACCACATCAGTGGGCCTGATATTCGAGGCGAGAAACTGTGCCCATGCCCGCAGCACCTCGTCACCGGCGGCATGACCGAACTTGTCGTTGAACAGCTTGAAATGGTCAACGTCCATGAACACGAGCGTAACCGGCTCGCCCATTCGATCGGCCCACATCAGACACGAACGGAGCCCCGCCTCTAGCCCGCGGCGGTTTAAGATCCCGGTCAGCCCATCGCGTTCCTCGTTCAATTCCTTCAGCGCGATCAGCATCCCAATCGTTGCCGCCTCAAGCTGTTGGACCGCTCCGGTCCAAAACTCGACGCGCCCCTCTACCTTCGGGTCAGAACGCGCCTCTGCCCAGCGACCCTCGATCCATTGGCGGAGCGGCCCGAAATCCGTCGCGGCCCCATCTGCAGGCACATGAGACGCGTTTCCTTCCAGATCCACCATGACCGACACCTCCCAAGGCATCACTTCGGAGTAAGGACGCGTGCCGCGTAATCCATCGTGTGACGAATTCTTGATCGATTTCAGCTTCCGAAAAGACTTCCTAACGCTTTCGAGCCACAACCTTTCGCGAAGCTGCCTGCTTCGAAGCTGTCCGCTTCTGGCTGGTTCCGTTCGACACGACCTTGCCCACAGCCGCCGGATCGAGAACCGTGCGGAGATATTGGCCAGTATAGGACTCGGGGCAGGCGGCGATCTGCTCAGGACTGCCGGTGGCCAGGATCCGACCGCCCCGATGGCCGCCTTCTGGGCCCAGATCGATGACCCAGTCCGCCACCTTGATCACGTCCAGGTTATGCTCAATGACCACCACCGTATTCCCTCCGTCAACCAGACGTTGGAGCACGGTTAGCAGCTGGCTCACGTCGGCAAAGTGGAGGCCGACGGTCGGCTCGTCCAGGATGTAGAGCGTCTTGCCGGTGGCGCGTTTAGAGAGCTCGGTGGCGAGCTTGACGCGCTGGGCCTCACCGCCTGACAGCGTAGTGGCGGCCTGGCCGAGCCGGATATAGCCGAGCCCAACGTCGTTCAACGTGCCCAGCTTGTTGAAGATCGGCGTGACGTTGGTGAACAGACCGCACGCGTCCTCGACCGTCATCTCCAGCACGTCGGCAATACTCGCGCCGCGGTACTTGACCTCCAGCGCCTCACGGTTATAGCGATGACCCTTGCACACCTCGCAGGGCACGTACACGTCGGGAAGGAAATTCATGGCGATCTGGATGATTCCGCCGCCCTGGCAGGTCTCACAGCGACCGCCCTTCACGTTGAAGGAGAATCGCCCCGGCCCGTATCCGCGCACCCGGGCGTCAGGCAGCTTGGCAAACAGCTCCCGAATGGGCCCGAACGCGCCCGTATACGTAGCTGGGTTCGACCGCGGCGTGCGGCCAATGGGCGCCTGGTCGATACTCACGACCTTGTCGAGGTGCTCCATTCCTTCGATCCGCTCATGCGCACCGGGGCGCTCCTTGGATTTGTAGAGCGCCTGCGCTAGCGCCTTGTGCAGCACTTCTGCCACCAACGTGCTCTTGCCCGAGCCTGACACACCCGTCACGCAGACGAAGGAGCCGAGTGGAAACTCGACGTCGATCTTCTTCAGATTGTTTTGCGCAGCGCCCAATATCCGTACGGCGTTACCACTGCCTGATCGCCGCACGTCCGGCACTGGAATTGCGAGGCCGCCGTTCAAGAACTGACCCGTGATCGATCGTGGCTCGGCCATCAAGTCTTGGACGGAGCCCTCGGCGACGATTTCACCACCGTGCTCGCCCGCCCCCGGGCCGACGTCCACCAGGTAATCGGCTGCGCGCATCGTGTCCTCGTCGTGCTCTACGACGATCACGGTGTTGCCCAGGTCCCGCAGCCGCTTCAGTGTATCGAGCAGCCGTCCATTGTCCCGCTGGTGCAGGCCAACACTCGGTTCATCCAGGATGTAGAGCACACCGACCAGGCCGGAACCGATCTGCGTGGCCAACCGGATCCGCTGCCCTTCACCACCGGATAGGGTCATTGCTGCCCGGTCCAGCGTGAGATAGTCCAACCCGACGTCAACCAGGAAGCCCAACCTTGCCCTGATTTCTTTGAGCACCTGGCGAGCGATGATCATCTCTCGCTCGCTGAGGGTCCAGTCAAGCTCTTCTTTCCACATCTCGGCGTTGGGCACTCCGCCCAGACCGCGCATACCAGTAGGCCGCAGCTCAGCCATCGCAGCAAAGAAGTCAGCGGCATCGCCGACCGAAAGCGAAGTCAGCTCGGTAATGGGTCGCCCCATGATCGTGACAGCCAGCGACTCCGGCTTCAGGCGCAGACCACCGCAGTCCGAGCACGGCCGATTCCACATATAGCGCTCGATCTCTTCTTTGAAGCTATCCGAATCGGCCTCACCGTAGCGGCGCTCCAGGTTTGGGATGACTCCTTCGAAGACCATCTGGTACTCGCGGGTGCGGGCCGGCGCTTGGTGGTGACCCCAGTGGCCGTGGTAGCGCGGCGCGTTGACGGCCACCCGTTCCCGCCCGCTACCGTAGAGGACTACCTGGACGGCATCGGCAGATAGATCCTTCACGGGCACGTCAAGCGAGAAATCGAACCGCTGGGCCGCACCTTCGAGCAGTGCCAGGTAATACGGCTGGCCGCTGGTGCCGCGGAACCAGGGCTTGATCGCCCCTTCTCTGAGCGTGAGGTTGGGATTGGGAAGGACCGCTTCGGGATCCACTTCCTGGTGATAACCGAGGCCAGTGCAGGTCCGGCAAGCCCCGTGCGGGCTGTTAAAAGAGAAGCTGCGCGGGGCCAGCTCGGCGACGCTGATCCCACACGCCACACAGGCGAAACGCTCCGAGTAGTGAATGTCTTCGCCCTCGAAGGGCACCAGGATCATCTCACCTTCACCCAGTCGGAGCGCCGTCTCCACGGAGTCGGTCAACCGCGAGATGTCGGCTCGGTCGTCTTCGCTATCGCTTCTTTCTGGCACCGCGATGCGGTCAACCACCGCCTCGATCGTGTGGTTCTGGTATCGGCCCATCTCGATGGGCTCGGAAAGATCGCGAATGATCCCATCTATCCGAGCGCGCACGAAGCCATCACTACGAATCTGTTCCAGAACGGATTGGTGCTCGCCCTTCTTGCTCTCGATGAGCCGGGCCAGCACTGTGATCCGCTCGCCGGCACCCATCTCCAGGATGTTGTCTACGATCTGCTGGACAGACTGCGAAGTAATCGCTCGGCCGCAGTTCGGGCAATGCGGGTGGCCGATCCGCGCGTAGAGCAGCCGCAAGTGGTCGTAGATTTCGGTGACCGTGCCCACGGTCGATCGGGGATTGTGTGAGACGCCCTTCTGATCGATCGAGATGGCCGGAGACAGGCCAGAGATGAAGTCGACGTCAGGCTTATCGAGTTGACCCAAGAACTGACGCGCATAGGCCGAAAGCGACTCGATATAGCGGCGCTGGCCTTCCGCGTAGAGCGTGTCGAACGCCAGCGACGACTTCCCCGACCCTGACAGCCCGGTGATGACCACCAGCTTATCGCGAGGGAGCCGCAGATTGAC
>DASXTD010000244.1:0-2237 GCA_036505655.1 Chloroflexota bacterium | reverse complement strand
CCGCCCAAGTGATGTGCTGGACGGCTCGGTTATTGTTCGCGCCACTCTGGAGGAATATTCAGGCGGAGCTACGTTTGACCTGCTGCCAGCTGGCGAGACCGGCGTCTACTTCGCGGATGGCATCCCACTGACTAGTACGTTGCGCCGCTAACGACAGCTTTGGGGTCACGCCCTCACCCTACCCTCTCCCAGAGGGAGAGGGAATTGATCGTGTCGCGCTGCCTCATTAGTTTTCGAACACGAAGCTGGTGAAGGTAACCGTGCCGTTGGGGTCGGGCGCCTGGCCGTATTTGAGGAGGCGGCCGGGCTGGCCCAGTACCGATAGCAGCGTGTAGATGGGGGACAGGCCGCAGATCCGGCGGCGGTCGCCGTCCTTGGCCACCGACTCGTAAAAGGCTTGCGGGTCCCCGGTCCCTACGGCGGCCAGCATTTCGCGGTCCTCAGCTTCTAGCCAGGTCAACCGTTCCGAGGTAATAGGCAATGGATCCCCGAACTGCGGTCCAACGTGCGCGAGATCGACTCCACCGATCACGCACACGCGCCCCGGATAGGCGCTGATGGTTTCCGCCAGCGCGTCGACGAACTTACCGCCGTCGTTCTCATCACGTGGGTTCTGGCCGTGCACCATCGCTCGATGCACGAAATCGACCAGAATGGGCACGAAGCGGATATCCCGTCGGCCAGCGAACAGATGCTGCAAGAAGACCGCCTCAAACTCGACTGAATGCTCGACCCGGTGGGACATCTCCTCCTGGAGCAGATCCAGGCCCGAGCGACGCTGCAGACCCTCAACAAAATCCCCGTCCACTGCCAGCGGACCAAACGGCGTGTCGTATGACTTGAGCGTCGCCGCGGCGGGACCGTTGAGCCCCTGATGCGGGACGCCCAGCACCACGTAGAGATCGGCCGGCTCGGCCTCCGCCAGAGCTCGATACGCCCATGCGTACACCGGCCCGCCCCTTGTGAAATCGATGTGGGGAGCCAGCACCCCAGCCACCGTCCCGCGCACCTGTGGCTCGGCGATTGGGCCGGGCCCCAGCCGATCGGCGAAGAAGCCGTCCAGGAACGCATGCAGCGCTTCGGGATCGGTCGGATAGGCGCGGCCCGCGTGGAAAGCAGCGCGCACGGGCGCCTGGCGAAAATCGTCGGCCGTCTTGTTGATGGTGGCCTCGAAATGCGCGCTGGCCAGAAACAGGTGGCTATCTAATGCGCTGACCAAATCTTCGAGCTCGCTCTGGAGGACGATGCGGCCCTGGCGCTGCGTTTCCGCCACCTGGAGATCGAGCAGCGTGTGGGTGCCATCCATAGCCTCGAGGAGTGGAATGAGATCGCGGGGCAGCCCGATGACGTCGTCGCTGAAGCCGGACGGATCGCGCAGACAAATGAGGTTCTGGCCCTCGATGGTGGCTGGGAAGGCATCCAGAGCACGCAGCCGGGGCCGCTCCGGAACGGCGACAACTCCATCGATAGCGACCGCGAAGGTTCCGTCGAGTGTCGATCCAGGTGGGGCGGACGGCCCAGGTGGGGTTTCCGGATCAGCTGGGGACGCGGGATTTCCCGGAGTTGGCTGCATCGACATTGAAGTGGCAGATATTACCTGATCGAGGGTCTTTCTTGACGGCCATCACTAGGCATTGGACTCGGAGGTTGAGCCCCGAGACCGCTCGCTACCCCGGCCGCTCCTGACTATGTCCTAACGATGTGCGCAGGATAGCCAGGCCTTCAGTCTGCTCGACGTGCCGAATGAATCGGTACTTGTTTTCCAGCTCGTCGTAGGGGCGGACCAGCTGGATGCTGTGTCCGGAGTCGATGCAGGCCCAGATGAAATGCGGACCAGGCGTGGCGAGGGCGTGCTCGACGCGATCGTGCAGGTCTTGTGGGGTGAGCACGCACCAGGAGCTGGCGATGCCGGCACCCCGCGCGACCACCGCGAAGTCCAGGCGCTCAGCGGCGGTCGCGGTGGGCTCGCCGCCCGAGGCCTCGTACGACTTGTTATCCCAGCAGATGTGGATCAGGTTGGTAGGCTGATGGAGGCCAATAGTGGCGAGCGTGCCGAGATTCATCCACAGCGATCCGTCTCCGTCCATGACGACGATCTGGCGGCGGGGCAAGGCCAGTGACAGCCCAAGTCCAATCGAGGAGCATAGTCCCATGGTTTTGACCTGCAGGTTGCCCTCACCGGGACGCACGGAATTCCATTCGGTCGTCGTGCCGCCGTTCGTGGTGACGAAGAGCTC
>DASXTD010000243.1:0-2781 GCA_036505655.1 Chloroflexota bacterium | reverse complement strand
GATCAAGGGCTGAGCCGGCACCATCCTCCACCTATTTGAGGTTCGCCCGGTCACGGCCCCAGCTTAGCTTAGATTAGCGTCTTCTCGACGCGCCGCATGTATCGGTGCGCTGCTTGTTCTCAGACACACCCGAGGCGCTTTTTATCTGGGCCGAGCCGACTTCCTGGATCGGTTCGTGCTGACCGTCGACGCCAGCAAAGGACTCGTTGTGCTCACTGAGCAGGCCTGACTCGGTGTTATGTACCTGGAGCCTGGGTGCCTTGGTAGCGGCAAGGTGTACGGTGCCGCGGGGATTCTCGGGGTAATTTCGGGGTAATTTTTTTGCGGACGGCCTGGGCGCGGCTAATGAAGATGCTCGCAATAGACAGGAAATGATCGCTAATATCCGTCAAATCTGGACTGGGTGGGCCCTGAACACGCTCTGGACGGGCTTCCGTTCTCTTTACATCCGGAAGGTCACAGGTTCGAGCCCTGTTTCGCCCACCCCAATTTTCAGCCACGAATCGCCCCCTTCGGGGGGCTTTTTCGTTGTCCAGGTCTGAGGAGGAGGCGAACCTGCCGATCAAGATTTGGGTCGACGCCGACGCCCTGCCGACCGAGATCAAAGAGATCGTCCTGCGCGCTTCCCGCCGGCTGAGCGTCGAGACCGTCTTCGTCGCCAACAAGAACGTCTGGGTCGAAGACGATCCGCTCGTCTCGTTCGTACGGGTGGCTGAGGGACCGGACATAGCCGACGCCTTCATCGTCGAGGCCAGCGCCCACGGCGACCTCTGCGTTACCGCCGACATTCCCCTGGCCGCGCGCCTGGTCGACAAGGGCCTGATCGTGATCGACCCGCGCGGCGACCTCTACTCCGCAGAGAGCATCGGCCAGCGCCTCTCTATTCGCGACTTGATGGCCGGCCTCCGCGACGCCGGCGTCCTGACCCACGGCCCGTCGCCCTTCAGCCCCAAAGCCAAGCAGAGGTTCGCCTCGACACTCGGCCGCGAGCTGACCAGAGCCATGCGCTCGGCCGGTGGCACCTAGATAGCCAAGGTTCGCTCGGACATCTACGGCGAATGAACCGATGCGCGAAGTCGCCTGTCATCTCGTCACTTGAATTAGGACGTGAATTAGAAGACAGGCCGACGTAAACTTCCGCAGCAGCCCGTATAACGGAACCCTTACCCGAGGTCCGCCGCTGGGGGCGTGGGTGGCACCAGCCCGCCGCATTCAGGAGGGCGGCTAGTTCGGACATTTAAGGAGAAGCGAATGGCAGTCTGGGACAAGTTTCTGACCGATCGCGACAAGGCTCATCTCGAGGCAACTGGCTCCGGGTCCCGCCCGCGCAAGGGATTCGGCAGCAAGCCCGTCCTCCTCATCATCGATGACTATTACAGCGTGTTAGGCACCGAGCGTGAAGACATCCTGGAATCTGTCAAAAAGTGGCCCATGAGCACCGGCATGGAAGGCTGGGAGGCGATCGATAAGACTAAGGAGTTGCTGGCTGCCGCTCGGGCCAACGGGGTTCCCGTGATCTACAGCGTCGGCATGGGCAACGAGTTCCCGAGTCCGTGGGCGCGGGGTGGCGGCGGAGGCAGCCGGCTCACTCCTGATCAGCAGGAGATCGCCAATAAGATCGTGGATGAGATCGCGCCGATTGCGGGCGAGGTAGTAATCAAGAAAGCCTCGGCCAGCGCTTTCTGGGGCACTCCACTGGTCGCGCATCTGCAGTTCAACGGCATCGACACCGTGATCTGCTGCGGCGAGACCACCAGCGGCTGCGTGCGAGCATCGGTGGTGGATGGGTGCACCCATCGTTTCTACATGGGCGTCGTAGAGGACTGCACGTTCGACCGGACGGAAGCGTCGCACGCGATTAACCTGTTCGACATGAACCAGAAATACGCCGATGTGGTGCCTCTGGCTCAAGCGATCAGCTACTTCGACACAGTCGGCGAGAGCCGCTAAGGCAACTAACAACTCCAAGAGCAAGGGAATGGAGGTGGGCCTTGGCGGTGACTACGTATCCGAAAGCCAAAACCCAGATGGTGACATATGGGGACCGGGTAACTGGTTTCCTGGCTCTTCCGGAAGTGGGGACAGGCCCATTTGGGGCAGTGGTCCTGGGCCACGAGCGCTACGGCCTGGTCCAACACACGCTGGACCTGACTGCGAAGTTCGCGGCGCACGGACTCGTCGGTCTCGCCCCGGATATGTATTCCCGGTGGGATGGTGATAAGGAAGCGCTGGCGCGGGGCGACATCATGGTGCCGCTAGCCGACACTGACATTCAGGGGTACATGGGGGAGAGCCTCGACTTCCTCCTCCACCATGAGCTCGTCAACCCGGTCCAGATTGCCGCGATGGGGGTCTGCCAGAGCGGATCCTATCCACTCCTCCTGAACAGTGTCCGGCCCGAGATCGCCGCCAACGTGGTCATGTACGGGGGTGCCCAGGAGCGCGAGTTCGAGATGAACGAGCGCCGCTGCGAGCCCTACGAAGACACGCTCGGCCGCCTGACGGCGCCCGTCCTCGGCATCTTCGGAGAGAAAGACTTCCTCATTTCGGTCGAAGACGTTTTCCATTTCGCCAGCGTCCTGATGGCGAAGCGGAAAACCTACGAGATCACAATCTTTCCAGAGATGCCCCATGGCTGGATGAACGACACGATGCCGGGACGATACCGGCCCCAAGAGGCCGAGGTTGCCTGGGGCATGATCACGGATTTCCTGCACCGGGTATTCTCAGGCCAACTACCGGCGGACAAGGTAACCTGGAAGCTCAACTCCGAGGTCGCCA
>DASXTD010000242.1:0-5816 GCA_036505655.1 Chloroflexota bacterium | reverse complement strand
TCGGGACCCGATCCTTCAGCTCCCCTTCCGTCCAGTAGTCCGTGAGCTGCGTGATGACGAGATCAGCGCCCGCCATAGCGCCCTTCACGATACCGGGCAGGTCCCAGGCCGGGAGCTCGTCGGAGTCCCGATGCCAGTAGGTGTCCGGGTGCAGCGGTATGTCAGTCCACAGCACCGTCGGATGCGCACCCCGCAGCTGAATCCCGGCCTGGATCCAGCTCACGGCCTCCTCGTCGATCAGATTGCGACCGCCATGTAGGCCGTCGAGCGCGCACAGCAAGAGCACATGCTGCCCCGCTTGCACACGCGCGCAATTGTCCAGCAAATCGGCCACCGCGATGCCGGCCCGCTGCGGCATGAGTTGACGGCCCGTCACAGGCATATCTCCCGGGAGTTGGCTTCCGAGACCGCTGCGCTCGCCTTCACCGGCGCGCGCCGACCATCACCGGAGCTCCCACTCGTGAATGTTCCAGGTGGGGTTGCTGGAAGCGGGGCGGAGCATAGGTCCCTTCACCGCGGCGGCGAACACCCACGGGCTGACGTTGAAGAAAAAGGGCAGCGAGAACAGATCGCTTGTGTATATTCGCACGATTTCCCGGGCGGACCGAGCGCGATCGGCCGGATCTAGGGCCGCGCTGAACAGATTTAACTCGCGGTCCATTTCCGGGTTCGAGTACCCTTCCCAGGCTCGCCCGCGCCAGTTGTTCGCTGGGCCAGAGATTTGCGGCGTCCCCATGCTGTTCAGCATGCCCTCGCCCCCACTCCGGGACGAGATGAGCAGGCCCGGATAGGTCGATTTGGCTTCGGGATCCTGGGATTGGGCGGCCGACAGCAGCGACTGGGTGAAGTCGAAGCCGGCCTGCCGCCAACCGCTCGCGACCGCGGTGGTTAGCCGCTCGGACGCCGATCCGGCACCTCCCCGCAGATCCGGCGTGAAGCGCTCACCGGTGGGACCAACGTAGAAACCATCTGCGCCCTTCCTAAAACCCGCCTCAGCCATGAGCTGGGCGCTGCGATCAGGATCGAACGGGTATCGCACTGCACCTTCATTGGCCGCCCGGCCCAGCTCCGTATTGTCGGCGAACGGGCTGTCCGCAATCGGCGCCTGGCCCTCAAAGGCAGCTTCGTTGAGCGACGCGCGGTCTAGCGTATGAGCCAGAGCTGCTCGCACTCGCCGGTCGTGCAACGCGGGCGGGTTCACCATGTCGGGCCGCCATTGGAAATAGGGCGCAGTCCACGCATTCGAATAGGGGACGACGGTTCCACTGCCTGCCGCCCATTGCCGCATCAGGATCGCAGTCTGGGTGATGGGCAGGTTATCGAACAGGTCTATTTCCCCGGAAAGAAGGTTGGCCATAGCCCCGTTGTCGTCCGGAATGAACAGCAGCTTGACGCGCTGGATCTTGGGGGCGCCGAGAGCGTGGCGGTCGAATGCGGACGCTTCAATGAACGCGCCCGGCTCCCATCGCTCGAGCTTGTAAGGCCCGAGCCCCATGTACTCGTTGGTCCAATAGGGATGATTAAGGAATGGCTCCACTCCTGCGGCGAGCGATGCTTCCAGGACGTGGCGCGGAAGCGGCGGCAGTCCGGTAGCCGCGCTCGATCCCAGACTCTGGAGGGACCCGGCCTCAGCATAGGGCGCATTCCAGTGAATGAGGATGGTCCGGTCGTCCGGCGTATCGATATTGCCGATGAGGTTAAACGGCGGTGAGGTAGATTGCCCGATATCCCGCGTACCGAAGACCTGCCGGGAAAACACGAATGCATCCCCAGTGAGCGGCGTGCCATCGTGCCAGACCAGATTTGGTCGAAGCCGATAGGTCGTCTCCATCCTGCCGTCGGGCAAGACCTTCCAGCTATCCGTGTTGAGCTGAGGCAGGGCCTCGGCGAGATAGGGGAGCGGACTCGATTGGTCGTCACGCAAAACGAGGTCCGCGTTGAAGATGCGCCGGGAGTGCAACGACACCGCGTTCTGGAGCAGCCGGGCAGCCAGCGTTTTTGGCTCGGCGCCTATTCCAGCGACCAACGTGCGCCCCTGCTGCGCCGGCGCAGGAGCGGGTCCCGAACTACCGGAGCCTGGGACGGGGGCGCAGGCAGCCCCCACGCACACCAGAGCCAGGGAGAACAGCATCCCCCGTCGCATAAAAGCCCCCTTCGGGTATGGGTAGGTCGCCGACCGTTTCGGTCGCCCCTAGTTTCTGGCCGCGCGGGCGCTTATGCAAGTCCTAGGTGCAGGCCTGTGGCGCAAGTGGTTCGGAAGGGCCGGCTCGGTGGCATAATCGCGTGCTTATCGAAAATGAGGTTGAGGGAGCGAGATGGATTCAATTTTATATATCGGAACGGACGACGGCCTCACCGTAGCGCGCTCGAGTGACGGACGCTCGTGGGAAATCGCCAGCCGCGGCCTCACTGGTTGGGGTGTGCCCGGCCTGGCCGTCAATGCCTCGACTCCGAATCAGGTGCTCGCGGGGACCCGCGGGGATGGCGTTTGGGTCAGCGAGGACTTCGGCCAGAAGTGGCAAAAGCCCAACCGCGGTAAGCCCGGCGGTCCCGCCAAGGTGCGGTGTGTGACCATCGCTCCCGATGATCCCCGTCGGATTTATGTCGGCACCGAGCCGATCGACGTGTGGGAGAGTAAAGACCTGGGCGAAAGCTGGCGGCGGATGGAGTCCATCTGGGACGTCCCATCGGTCCCCGACGTGTTCTATCCGGCCCCAGCGGTCGAGCCTCACGTGCGACAGATCACGATCGATCCCAAGAATCCCAAGATCATGTATGCCGCGCTGCAGGAAGGCTACATGGTCAAGACCACCGATCGTGGCGAGACCTGGCGGCTACTGAACAAGGACTTCGACCGCGACGTGCACGCCATCGTGCTGCATCCGGAAAATACCGACCGAATTCTGATCGCGACCGGGGGTGGCGACTCGCGGCGCAAGCAGGTCAGCGGCCGAGCGCTGTATGCCAGCAGCGATGCAGGCGAGAATTGGGAACCCATCGCCATGAACATCACCCAGGACTACTCGGTGCCCATGACTATGAATCCCAAGAACCACGATATCCTCTACTCGGCCGCGGCCAATAGCCAGCCTGGCATGTGGCGGCGCGAAGGCGGAGCCCAGTCCACCATCATTCGCTCGCGCGACGGCGGCAAGAACTGGGAACAGCTGGAGCGTGGTCTGGGAGAAGCGTCCAAGGACTTCTCAGACGTCATCGTGGTGGACGACCTGCAGCCCGAGCGGGTCTATGCGGCCCAGCGAAATGGCGACTTCTACTTCAGCGAGGACGCTGGCGATTCCTGGGCGAAGCTCGATCTCAAGGTCCCCGGTGTCGCCGCGATGCAGCTAATCCATGCGGAAAAGGCTGCTATAGATGAAGCCCAAAGCCAGGCGCAGCCGTCGGAACGCAGCGGCCGTCCCCGATAGGGAGCCCGATGCTCACTCCTGAGGAAAACGAGCTCTTGACCCGAGTGGGTCCTGATACCCCCATGGGCGAGATGATGCGACGCTTCTGGCTACCGGCCTGCCTAACTGAGGAGCTGTCCGAGCGAGATTGTGATCCCATCCGGGTCCGACTACTGGGAGAGGATCTCGTCGCCTTTCGAGATAGCGACGGCCGGGTCGGGATCATGGAAGAGCATTGCCCCCACCGCGGCGCCTCCCTGTTTTTCGGGCGGAATGAGAAAGGCGGCCTGCGGTGCCTTTACCACGGCTGGAAGATGGCCGTGGACGGCCGGGTACTAGATACCCCCTGCGAGCCGACCACGCTCTCCATCCGCCATCGCGCGTTCCCGGTAGTCGAGCAAGGCGACGTCGTGTGGACCTATATGGGCCCGCCCAACCAACAACCCGCCTTCCCCGATTTTCCCTGGACCCGACTGCCGGCCGAGAACCGCTGCGTCGGCAAGATCGACTACGCGTGTAATTACCTGCAAGCCATCGAAGGCGCAATCGATAGCTCCCACGGCGCCCTGCTGCACTCGGGCTACGAGATGCTCGACTGGACAGACGACGAGATCAAGCGCGCGGACCCCTCCCGTTCAACCGCCCGCAATACCACCTGGGAGGCCGACGATACCCCTTACGGCTTCCGCTACGCCGCCATCCGTCAGCACCAAACTGATCCTGAATCGCGGTCGGTCCGAATCAGTGAGTTCCTGGTCCCCTTCCATTGTCTGCTCCACCCAGCTCCGCATATGTTTGTTCCAGCCGACGATGAGACGACGTGGTTCTATGACATCCGCACTGACACGAAACCCATGGACCGCGCCGCCACCCAGGCCGAGCGCGGCGAGCGTGTCGGCGTAGACCTCCAGCCCGACCACCGCAAAGTTCGCACCATGGCCCAAAATTACGATCAGGACCGCCAGGCGATGCGAGGCCGGGAGGAGATCTGGAGCTACTCGGGTATTCGCTGGGGCAAACCGCTCCAGGATATGTGTGTGATCGAGAGCATGGGCCCCGTCTACGATCGGACCAAGGAGCACCTTGGGATCCAGGACGTGGGCGTCGTCCGCATGCGCAGCCGCATGCTCGCCGCCGTGCGCCATTTCATGGAAACCGGGGAGGTCGCGGAGCTAGACCCGTCGATCCCCTTCGACCGTATTCGCGGCAACGCCTACCGAGTCCCGAGCGACGCCTCCTGGCGCGAGGTCACCTCATTCCTCTCCGCTCCGGCGAAAGGCTGATCTGTCCATTGGCTGGGCGCCGAAGGGCTGGAGTGCTGGCCAGAATCCTCCTTGGGACGAATCGCTCCTCCCTCCCCCCGCGCGGGGGAGGGTTGGGGAGAGGGGGCGTTCTAGGCATCCTGGCTGTTGTATTGGTCGCTTGCTCGCCCGCCGCTTCGAGCGGCACTGGCTCCAAAACCGACGCGGGAGCGCCTGGTCCACCCAAGGTCCTGGTTTGGGCGGGGTTGCGAGAGCCGGCCGCTTTCGATTCCGTCATTGGCCTCGGTGGAAGCGGCTCGCCCGCCGCCGAGGTAACGCCGGTCGTTCACGATTTCCTGGTCGTACTGAACCACCGCTCCGAGCCCGTGGCTCAGCTCGCGGCGGCCCGCCCCTCGGTGAGCGATGGAACCTGGCGTGTCAACACTGATGGCTCGATGGATACGATCTGGCGGCTGCGTCCGAACATCAAATGGCACGACGGCACGCTGCTGACGAGCGATGACCTGTTGTTTGCACTCAACCTGTCAATTGACCCTCAGCTGCCCAAGTCGCAGTTCGGCGGCTTGCCGTACATGGCCTCGGCTGAGGCTCCCGATCAGCTCACCATGATCATCCACTGGTCGGCAACCTATAGTCACGCGGACCGAGAGGTCGGACTGGGTCCTTTGCCGTCGCGTCTCCTTGCCGAGCACTATCGCAGCCCCAAAGATGACTTCCTCAACGACCCCTACTTCTCGACGGCCTTCGTTGGACTTGGCCCCTACCGACTCGTCCATTGGGAGCCAGGCGCGCAGATGGAGTTCACGCGCTTCGATGACTACTATCTCGGACGCCCGCGGCTGGACGGGGTAATCGTCCGATTCATCGGCGACCCGGTCACGATGCTGGCGAACGCCGAAGCGGGCTCCGTGGACATTGCAACGCCCGCTCTATCGGCTAATCTGGACGCCATTGCCGAGCTCCGCGATCGGTGGGGCGGTACCGCCAACCGGGTCGTGTTCGACCCATCTGACAGCCTGCGCCACCTCCAGCTCCAGTTCCGGCCCGAGTTCGCGCGCCCAATTGGAGGGCTGACCAATCAAGCTGTGCGCCAAGCGCTCTATACCGCCATCGACCGCCAGGCTTTGACCGATCTGATGACCCGCGGCGC
>DASXTD010000241.1:0-4905 GCA_036505655.1 Chloroflexota bacterium | reverse complement strand
CAGCATTGCCATCCACAACCTCGCCGACGCTGACCTGATCCAGTCCGTCTACACCCAGGTCCACTCCGTATTGGCGGACGGCGGCTGCTTCTTCAACCTGGATTACCTGCGCGGCACCGATGCCCTGGTGAACGATGTGGGCCGCTGGGCCACCACCGATCTCGAAGGCGTATGGCGAGCCCCCAGTAGCCAGAGGCGCAGCGGACGCGAGCAAAACCGCGAGCCGCGCGCCGAGGTTTCGCCTCAGCAGCCGCGAGGCCTGGGGGAACAGCTGAGCTGGCTAAGAGCAGCCGGGTTCGAACCCGTCGAATGCTTCTGGAAAGAGTTCCAGACTGCATTGTTCGGAGGCTTCAAGGGCACCGTCGTCGTACCTGAGGAGCGGTGATGCACATCCGTCCGGTAGGGCGGGGGCTCGTCCCGCGCCGCGCTTAGGGGTGAGCGTGCCAGGCAGTAAGCGCATGACCTTCCCCCATACGTGGTCGCGGCTCATGCCCCTCAGCCTGGTTGGTCTTCTCATCGCCGCGGGCTGCAGCATGGCGGGTGGCACTTCCGATTTATCGGGGCTCCTCGGATCCGGCTCCGCCGGGTCCACAGGAGCGCCGCCATCAAGCCGCGCCCCGCGCACCCAGGCGCGCACCGGTGCCGATCTCTTGAGCAGCGCGGAGCTAGCGCGGCTCTATTCAACCATCCTGGATACGTACGTCGATTCAGTACAACCTTCGGTGCTGGTCACCGGCGCACTCCAGGGCGCCCACCAGGCCGCGATTGAAGCCGGCATGATGCCCGTCGAGAGCGCCATTCTGGACACCGCCCCGCTCCAGTTCTCGGGCGATCCGGACCGGGATTGGATCCAGCTAGCCCGTTTGTATGACTCCTTCTTAAAGAAGATGGGGCCACGCGCCGACGTTGCGCCTATCGGTCGGGCCTCCGCCCAGGGGATGCTGGACTCGCTGGCCGACCCAACGGTGGCCTACTTACCACGCACTTCCGCCCAGGCGCAACGCTCCTCTCAGTATGCTGGCATCGGCGTCGTGCTCGCCGGGAGCCTTATCGACGGGCATCCCGTCGTTCGGGAAGTCGTGGTCGGCGGACCTGCCGAGCGTGCCGGGGTGCGAATAGGCGATGTCATTCTCGCCGCGGACAATCGCCCCACCGACTCCATGACGCTAGGCGGAGCCGTGGCCGCCATTCGCGGCCCCGATGGCAGCACCGTCCCGCTTACGTTGCGAAGCTCAGGCGAGTCCGGCAGCCACCAGGTCTCAGTTCGCCGCGCGCTCGTGCAGCTGAATCCGCTCATCTCGGACATGCGTGACGGCGTAGGCTATTTGCGACTGCGGTCTTTTGAAGACGGGATCAGCGATTCAGTGCGCCGAGCGCTCCTCGACTCCAGGTCAGCGGGCGCGCGGGGGTGGATCATCGACCTGCGTGGTACGGACGGCGGAAGTTTCCAGGAGGCCGTCAATGCAGCATCGCTCTTCTTAGGCGGCCAAACGATAACGCTGCAAGAGGATCGGTTTCATCGACGCGTGCCGGTGGTCGGCAACATCCAACCGCTCGGCGATCTGCTTCCCAGCGCCGTGATCGTCGATGAAACGACCGGCGGCCCAGCGGAAATCTTCGCCGCGGCGCTGCAGGACCACCAGTCCGCGGTCCTGGTGGGGCAGCGTACCGCTGGCAAGGCCGCCATCACCTCCTCTGTGGCACTTTCGGATGGCTCCGTCGCCCAGATCCCCACCCAGCGTTTGCTGAGCCCGTCCGGCGCACAGATCCACCGGGTTGGCCTTTCGCCTGACCAGGTCGTTC
Source organism: Chloroflexota bacterium (assembly GCA_036505655.1). GTDB lineage: Bacteria > Chloroflexota > UBA6077 > UBA6077 > SHYK01 > DASXTD01. Next base: position 3,102 of record DASXTD010000241.1, on the reverse strand, counting down.
TAGAGCATGTTGAGGACTGGGTAGCGGGCAGAGATCTCCAGTTCGAGCGCGCTATAGGTTCGCTGGCGCAACCCGCCTAGACCGAACGTCACCCCCGCGGTTGGGGGGGCCTGGGGGCTTGCCCCCCAGAGTTTTCTACTCTCCCCCTCCCCTCGCAGGGGAGGGGGTCGGGGGGAGGGGTGTCTTCAATCCTTCGAACCGCCACATGATCCCCACGGCTCCCAGGGCGGCGATTGCCAGCAAAAAGGTCAGGATCAACAGGCCATCTACTCCACCGGGCAGAGAAAGACCGAGCACATCAATACCTTCCGCGAACGGTCCCCCTAAGGCTGCTCCGATCACCTGTCCCAGACCCAGCATGACCGAATACAGCCCCATCACGGCCCCTCGTGCTTGAGCTACATCCTCTGAGAGATCCGCCAGGTAGGCCAGCGCGGCCGGCGTAAACCCACTGGCAATAACCACTCCCAGGGCGAACAGAACGCCCAGCAGGAACAGCCGATTGCCCCCGCCCGCCGTATGGTTCATGAGCGCCAGGGCCAGCGCGGATACGAAGATGCCAGAAATGGTAATCGCCATCACCAGCATCTTGCTCCATTTGTTCATCACGATTCCCCAGACGTAAATCCCGGCCAGAAACGCGATGCCGAAAAAAGCGAACGCGGCACTCAGGCCTGCCCCGCTTAGCGCTCCAGCCAGGTGTTGCCCCGCGCGCGGCTCACCCGTCAGCTGGAGGGTCGACTGGATGAGCCAGGCTCCGAGAATCGTGTTGACCAGTAGCCAGGCGGGTGCGAAGCGGAGCAACCGTGGATGTTGCCCCAGAAGCGCGAAGTGCGCCAGGGGGTTCGGATGAACGAGGCTATCTCCATCCTCCGCGGGCCCCGGCGTATCGCGAACCTGGGCAAAACCAACCAGACTCAGGACGTAGATAGCTGTCACCACCAGGAACGCCATCTGTTGAAGTGCTTGCCAGATCAAGCCAGCGATGATGAAACCGCCGGTGATCCCACCCACCGTCGCAATCTGGTACCAGGACATCGCGCGAGCGCGGAGGGCCGGCTCAGAGCTCGTTGCCGCTGAAAGGAAGCTGAGAGTCGATGGGGCGGAGCTTGCGGTCGAGAAGCCTTCCAGCACGCGCCCCGCTGCCATCGCAATCACCAGGCCAGGCCAACCGATCAGCTGGACCGCCAGACCGCCGAAAATCGGCCCGGCGATCATAAAAGGACGACGCCCATACTGATCGCTGAGTGCGCCCATCAACGGTGCGCCCAGCAGCTCTGGGAAGTAAAAAGCGGCGGCCAGAAGCCCAACGGTGGTGGCGCCCAGGCCCGCTCCCTCCGGGTTCACGCGGTTCAAATGAGCCAGGAGCAGGCTGAGCAAGACACCGGTCGCAGAATTGCCCAAACGGAGCAAGAACGTTGCCCCGATGCAGAAGGCGAGACTACGTAGCATAGCGGGCAATCTTAACACCGTTTTAACGCCGCGCCTGGGTCATCGTGGCGGTGGCTTTGTGGCGGCGAGACACGCTTTCAGGCAAAGAGTAACGCCGCGTCGCGAACCAGTTTGGCGGCGGCAATCGAGGTAATGTCGTTCACGTCGGCCGCCGGCAGCACTTCCACGACGTCAACGGCCACCACGTTCATGCCCCGAAGAGAGTGTACGAAGGCCAGTACTTCCGCGAAAGCCGGCCCGCCCGGCTCCGGGCAGCCAGTTCCCGGGGCTGCGGACGGGTCCATCACATCGATATCGATCGTCAGATAGACGGGATGATCGCCAATCACTGATCGAAGCTCCTTCGACAGTTGGAGATCCGATCGCGAAGCCAGACAATGTCGAGCCAGGGCGAACTCCTCTCTAGTACCCGAGCGGACACCCACCTGGACGATCCGCTCTAGCCCGACCTCATCGCCGATCCGGCGCATGACGGTGGCATGGGAGAGAGGCACGCCATCGTAGTCGTCCCGGAGGTCGAGATGCGCGTCCATCTGCAGCACATAGAGCTCAGGATAAAGGAGCCGCAGCGCTCGAACCGCTCCCACCGTGGCCGTATGCTCGCCACCGATCATCAAGGGCAATCCCACCGACCTCGCTCGTGCCACGCCCTCGCCGATAGCCGCGAGGGAAGCCTCCATCGAGCCGAATAGGCTCAGGTCTCCCCAGTCGGCCAAAGGGAGATCACTCAGGTCCCGACCGGCCAGAGGGCTGTACGTCTCGAGCACGTCCGAAACGGCCCGAACCCTCGACGGAGCCGCCGCCGTCCCGGCCCGGAATGACTCGGTCAAGTCCAGCGGAGCGCCGATGATGATGGCTTTGGCTTCGCGGCCCTCAGTAGCTGCGAGGAACGGCACCGTTGGTGCAATCAGCTTCAAGACGACGTCCCAGCTAGCCTGAAGAATGTTCCCTCCCCCCTCGCGGGGGAGGGTTAGGGTGGGGGGGAACCTTCATCGCCAGTGATGTTTGGGAGGCATGCCGTCTAACTGACGATGTCGGCGATGAAACGGGGCAGCACGAAAGCCGCCTGGTGCACTTCAGGGCTGTAGTAGCGGGAGCTGATCCGTTCCGCGGCCAGACGTTTCTCGATGCTTTCGGCCGAAACCAAACAAGGATCGTATTGCTTCGAGCCGATCGTATAGCTCCAAACTCCGCCCGGATAACCAGTGGCCATCCCCAGATAGGTCCGCACGATCGGGAAAACGGCCCGCAGGTTGGCGAGCTGTGCCTGCAACTCTTTGGCCATGAGCAGTGGTGAGCTGCTTTGCGCCACCAGCAGTCCATTCGGGGCGAGGGCCGACGCCACGTCGCGATAGAAACTCTCCTGGAAGAGACCCAATGCAGGACCTACCGGGTCAGTCGAATCGATGATCACGAGATCGAAGCCACCCGGGTTGTTCCGCATGTACTCGATACCGTCGCCAATAACCACCCGGGCCCGCGGGTTGTCATAAGCTCCTGCGCTCACGGCCGGCATATGTTGGCGGCAGGCCTCGATGACCGCGCTGTCCAGCTCCACCTGGACCGGCTCCGATTGCTGATGTTCGAGCACCCGCCGCAGCGCTCCGCCATCGCCCCCGCCGATGATCAAGACGCGTTTGGCGCCCGGGT
>DASXTD010000240.1:0-13100 GCA_036505655.1 Chloroflexota bacterium | reverse complement strand
GCGATGTCCGCCAGACGGCCTAGGAGGAGGGTCGCGATCCCCCGGCCCTGAAACTGCTCCGCCACCGCGAAATCGACCTCCGCGGCGCCGTGCCTGCCCGACCGATAGGAAGCGTGGCCTACGATACGGCCATCCGAACTGGCACAAGCGGCCAGTCCCACTCCTTGGTCAGGCCGGAGTACGCTGGCCGCGTGCGCGGCCGCGCTCAGGTCGGCTGCCGCGGAGAAGAACCGCGATGCGCGGGATTCCTCAGAGAGTGACTCAAAAAAGGCGAGCAGAAGCGGCTCGTCGTCGGGGCCCGTCTGCCGGATCGAGACAGTAGAGCCATCCCGAAGGGCCACAACCTCCAGCTTAACGGCAACCGCACTAATCATCCAGCCACGGCCCTCCTGAAGAACTGAGCGCGTACGGCTAAGACTGTAGGGACCGGCGACTGGCCCGACCATACCCAGTAAGGTGTTCCGCCTCGCCCATTAGGGTGGGGGGCGAGCCCACGCCGGGACGCGTGTAACTACACCTAGGGTTGTGGCCCGAGGTCGCCGGCGCATCTAATCTCCCGGGTAGTTCTGGTACAACAGGCTGGAGCCGGGGAGGCAAAGGAGTGAACCAAGCGGTGCGGATTCTCATTGCAGATGATCATGCGCTCTTCCGCGACGGGGTGAGGAGCCTCCTCGAAGCCCGGGGAGTCCACGTCGCGGGTGAGGCAGCCAATGGTCGCGAGGCGGTTGACGCGGCGCGCCGCCTTCTACCCGACGTGGTACTCATGGACCTCCGGATGCCGGAGATGAGTGGGCTTGACGCCACTCGCACCATCAGCGCCGAGATGCCCTCAGTGAAGGTGGTCATGCTGACTGCTTCCGAGGATGACGCCGACCTATTTGAATCCATCAAGTCGGGCGCCCAGGGCTATCTGCCGAAGGACCTCACGGCCGACCAGCTGATTGACATGCTGGGTCGAGTGGAGCGAAATGAGCCTGCCCTGACTCCCGCTCTGGCGCGGAAGCTGCTGGGCGAATTCGCTCATCCCAACGATCAGCGAGAACCCCGAGCACCGGATGCACTCACGGAGCGGGAGCGGGAAGTCCTCCAATTGCTGGTAGAGGGCGTAACCTCCAACCGTGATCTGGCTGAGCGCCTCATCGTGACCGAGAACACGGTGAAGTACCACCTCCGCAACATCCTGGGGAAACTCCACCTGCGCAATCGGGCACAGGTAGTGGCTTACGCCGCCCGCCACGGCATGGTGGATACCTCGGAAGGCCGCCCAACCGGCCGCTAGAGCCCCAACTTCTCAGTGCCCGCCACCACCGGGTGGGGCTGGCGGATAGTAGATCGACGGATCGTCAGCTCCCTCCACATGGAGGGTGCCCAGAGCGCCTTTAACTACCCGGCTCAGGCTGTGATCGACAAGCGCGTAGTCGCCGGGTTCCTGGAGTGTGAACTCGACCATGGTGGCTCCGCCGGGGGGAACCAGTGTGGTCTGGATGTTGGTTAGGGGCGCGCCCGCCAGGTCCGGATAGACGCGATCGAAGATCTCGCCGATGACGTGGAAGCTCGAGGGCAGGTTCGGTCCACCCACTCCGAAGAAGATCCGGACCGTGTCTCCTACTTGCGCATGGAGAGATCGGTCACCCGCGAGCGAGCCAACGGAACCATTGAAGACGACGTAGTCTGGCTGTTCAGCCAGCATTTTCTGGCCCGAGAATTCCTGGAGGCCAGCCTGGCCTCGTTCCCCTTGCAGATAGAGCTCACCCTGCATGACGTAGAACTCGCGATCGACTGGCGCCAGCCCGTCCGGGGGCTCCACGATGATCAGGCCGTACATGCCATTGGCGATATGCGCTGGGGCTAACGGGGTGGCGCAGTGATAAACGAACACACCCGGGCTGAGCGCCCTGAAACGGATCGTCGATTCTTGGCCCGCTCCGACCTGGGTCACCGCCGCGCCCCCGCCGGGCCCCGTCACGGCGTGGAGGTCGATGCTGTGTATCATCGAGCTATCGGCCGCATTGCGGACTGTGAGCTCGACCGTATCTCCTCGCCGCACCCGGATCATGGGCCCGGGCACCGTTCCTCCAAAGGTCCAGAAGCGGTACTCGACGCCGTCATCTAGCGTAGCCACCGTTTCCTTCATGTCGATCTGGACGGGGACCACGGCCTCCTCAGCCGTCAGGGGAGGCGCGGCAACGTCCGGCAGCGCCAGTCTGCCCGCAGCCGCGGCGGCGGAGACGGACGTATGCGCGTGTTCAACTGTCGGTGGGGCAGCCACTCGCGGAGCACCGACATAGAGGCCGGCCAGCACGATCGCGATGCCCAGCACTGGCACTGCGGGCCAAAAAGGAATCAGCGCCCGCAGGCGAGCACCCGTCTCTGCATGAGATGCCATGAGGTTGCCTCCGGAATACGAGATCTCGGAGATCAGCCTACTTACCTCTCTGTTTGCGCACCACACCTCCGAGGGTAGGTTGGAAGGGACCACGGGGTGGCTCTGCACTGACGTTTTGCCATCTGAACGGGCTGGAGATACCACCCGGCTGATCGCCGAGAACCATCCCGGGGGGCGTGGTGTCCGAGATCGGCGCCTTCCAGACTAGACAAGGAATACCAAGCTACCGGGATCAACCGAGGAGGGAGGAACCACAATGTGGAAAATTCTGGTTCCCCTGGATGGCTCGGAGGCTCGCGAGCGAGCAATCCCCTGGGCCGACAACCTGGCGAGCGCGCTCAACGCCGAGCTCACTCTCATGCGCGTGCTTCCGGACGGCGCAAGTGACGAAACGGCGCTGCGTGACCTGAAAAGGGTTCGACAGGGTATGCGACGTCCGGCGGCCGTAAGCATTCAGATCGTGTACGGTGAGCTCGCCGAAACGGTCGGGGAACGGGCGCGCGACGGTTACGACGCTGTAGTTATTGGCAGCCGAATCGAGCATGGGCGGGCGCGCACCGACCAGGAAAGTACGCTGGCCGAAGTCATCCAGCGGGCCGGCGTGCCGGTGCTCACGTTGGATCCAGCGACCGCGCACCGTGGCCCGCGCCTTCCACGGCGCATCGTGGTGCCGTTGGACGGCTCGGAAGCAGCCGCGGGTGTTCTTCCCTTCGTTGCAGCGTGGGCACGGCCGCTTCATTGCATGGTGATGCTGGTCGGGGTACATGCGCCCGAGTCGGAGCACGGCTCGACCTTCCGCGACATGGGTGGGTATCTCCACCATGCCGGTGCAGAGTTGACCAAACAGGGCATTCCCACCCGCACCGTCGTACGCGTCGGTAAACCTGGGCCTGCGATCCTGGAGTTCGCCCGGGCGGCCAGCGCCGATATCATCGCGATGAGCCTGGGCACTCAGCGCGCGGCGCATCTGCGTCTCGGTGGGGTAGCGGAGTACGTACTCGCTAATGCTCCCGTACCGGTGCTGGCGATCTATCCGCTCGCGGCCGGACCCATCGAGCAAACGAGCTTGGCCTCAGTCGCCTAGCCGCGAGTACGAGCCCATCCACGGGGGTGGGAACACAGCCACCCTAAGTGCTCAACACAAACCGCCCCATTGACCATGGTGACGTCCAAGCTGGGTCCTTAGTCTGTATGTAACGCAAAGCAAGCCCAAAGAAGAGGAGGAGCGGATGAGTCGAGCCAAGTTTACGGATCGGGTGACCGTTGAAGAGCTGCCCAAGATGCCCGACGAGTACAGAGATCTCGTCATCAGACTCCTCACCATCCAGGCCGACTGCGAGATCGGCGGGCCGCACGTCTATGGACAGCAATGGTTCCTGGATGCGCCGACCGCGGATGACATGTTCCGCCTTACCCACATCCTGGCGGAAGAGATCGACCATTTTCGGAAGTTCGCCGGGCTGCTCCAGAAGATAGGGATCGACCGATCAGATCTGCTCCGCCGCCGCCCCGCGGACCGATTCCTGGAGGCGTTCCAGGTGACTGACGTTTCAATGTGGGCGGATGTGGCCACCTTCTGCTGCCTGGTCGACCGCGTGGGTCGCTACCAGCTGGAGGAAATGGCCGGGTCGTCCTACCAGCCCCTCGACGGTGTCCTACCCACAGTCATGGCCGAGGAAGTCGGCCATATCGGGTACGGAACGGCCCGCCTAGGCGAGCTGGCGCGCGACCCGGAGACACGCCTCGAAGCGCAAGCCGCGGTGAATCATTGGTATCCCCGGGCGCTGGACATGTTCGGACGGACCGGTTCATCGCGCGCGGAGCAATTCATCGAATGGGGGCTTAAGAAGCGAGCCAATGAGGAAGCTCGCGCCGCCTATATCGCGGAGGTCGATCCGCTACTCGATCGAATGGGGCTCGTCGTCCCCGACCCCTCGCACAACCGGCACTACTTATAGGGAGCGTAGCGATGAGCGGAGCGGAATCGGGTTTCAACACCCGAGGATCAGACTAGTCAACTGCCGTTAGAAAAGGAGGCCATCATGGCGCAATTCATCTCAAACGTAGCCACAGAAGAACCGTTGTCACATTTCGAGCTTTACGAGCGTCTGCGTCGCGAGTTGGATGCAGATACGCTGGCCCACATCGAGCGCACGGCCGTCGTGGCTCGAGAGCTAGCCGCCGCGCACGGAGTCGACCCAGACCGGGCCGAGCTCGCCGCTATGCTGCACGATGTCGCAGATGGCTATTCGGACCGCCAGCTGCTCCAGATGGCAGAGAAATATGGGATCGAGGTCAACCTCACGGAAGCCCGCGTTCCCAAGCTCCTGCACGGAAAAGTGGGCGCCGAGATTCTCCGCCACGAGTGGGGGATCACAGACGACGAGATCCTGGACGCCGTGCGATTCCATCTAAGTGGCTCAGCCATCATGGGCGAGCTGGCGAAAGTCCTGTTCGTGGCAGACAAGATCGAGCCCGATCGAGACAAGTTCTATCACGACCTGGGACCCCTTCGGGAGATTGCCTTGCGCAGTCTCGACGAGGCGATGCTCAAGCTCTATGCCTGGCGTATGGACCAGCTGGTGGAGTCCGGGAAGCCGATCCACGAGGAACTGTCCATTGCGCGCAATGCCTTGATTGAGCACGCCCAGGCCACCCTGGAAACCCAAGGGGGCTGGTAACGGAACGACCCGCGTGCAAGGTATGAGCGAGCGCGCTCGCCTTCTTCTGAAGCGACCTCGCCAGGTCAATAGGCTTGCGCACGCCGAACCGAAAGGAGTGGGAGATGGACTTTCGCCTGCTGGTTCCTCTGGACGGCTCTGCTCTCTCGGAGTGCGCCATCGCCTGGTCTGACGTGCTGGCAGGAGCTCTCCCTGCCCGGGTGGACCTTCTCACAGTAGTGCCTCAGGTGGAGATGCCCGAGCTCTCTTCTGACGACGTCTACGACTACTACGGGGAGCAGGAAGTTGCGGCTGCTTCTCGGGCGTTGGCCAGGCTTCGGGGTCGATTTACTCGGGCGACTCAAATCGAGACCGACGTGGTGGTGGGCGCTCCCGCTGACATGATCATCGAGCGGGCCCGCGCGACCAGCGCGGATTTGATCGTGATGGCCACCCACAACCGGGGCGGGCTCCCGCGGGTGCTGATGGGCAGCGTTACGGGGCGAGTGATCCGTCGGTCCGGCACGCCGGTGCTGGCGATCCGCCCCGACCTGCTGGCGCCGCCCCAGGCCCCTCGCCGCATCCTGGTGCCGCTCGATGGCTCCGAGCTGGCGGCGGCTGTCGTCCCCTACGCCTGCAAGATGGCAGACACATTGAAGGCGACGCTGGTGCTCTTCACCGTGGCAGACCGCGGCCCCATGGGTCCATTGCTGGCGAAGATCGAATCGACCGCCGAAGCGATCGGTAATCAGCGCATCGAGGTCGAGGTCTACCACAGCGACGGGGATCCGGGATCCGCCATCGCCGTCTTTGCCGCTCATAGTGATTGCAGCCTCATCGCGATGAGCACGCACGGGCGAGCTGGGCTCGGTCGATGGACAGTGGGAAGCGTTACCGATTGGGTCATTCACTACGCTCCGGTCCCGGTCATGGCGATTCGACCGCTGCAAGTCCCCGCCGCAGCTCTGTCATTCGCAGCGCACGAGCCGGAGACGCCTGACGCGCGACCGGTGGTGGTGACCTTCACGGACAAACAAGCCCAGCTCGCACGCATGGCGTTCGAGCATCTGGCCTGGTCCGCCACTCGCCATGATCACCTGGCCCAGGAGATTCGAGGCGCTCTCGCGGCCCTGGATACCGCCAGAGAAAGCGCCTCCGAGCCAACTGCCCTGTCTGCTCGGCGCTGAGGCACAGACGACTGCGCCAGGTGCCGAGGGTCAGCTCAGATCAAGACTACCCGTAGGGGTATGGTTGCCTCTTTGGACCTCTGCCTAGGCTCTAGGAAGACCCACTTTCGCCCGAGGTTAGGGTCCGGTGCGAATATTTATCGGCGCACTCCTTCTGGTCGGCTGGACGCTCATTCCTGTCCCAGGGCCGGGCCCTTCCACCGCGGAAATGGTAGCGGCTGCCCCGGCGAACCAGCCCATTCCACTCCGGCCGATCCAGGTCTTCCCGGAAAAAGGCACAGCCGGTACCGTGTTTACGACCACCCTGGATGGGCTGGAGCCGGGCCAGTCAGTGGGCTGGGAATGGCAGACCTGGGATGGGTACTACGCGACGAACCCCAGCCCAGAAACCGTCGCCTATGAGAAGCGGACCTTTCTGGAAGAACGCGTCCCGGTGGGACGGTCCGTGGCCGATGCCGGCGGCATGGCCTCCGTCTCGATGGTCGCGCCGGATGACTTCGGGGAGGTGCACGCGATCTATGCGGTTGCGGATGGCCGAGACGTAGGACGGGGAGGTTTTCGGATCCTTCTCTCGGCAGAAATTGCGCCGACCCAAGGTCCAATCGGAACGCCCATCACGATCTCTGTCCATGGAATGGCAGCGACCCTTTTTTCTGGGAGCACACTCGGTGTCCGCTGGGATAACAGCTACACCGGGGTACTCACCGCCACGACGACCCACGGAACTGGCTCTGGCCGGATCCGGGCGAGCGGACCCGCAGGCGACCATTTCATCGTTCTGTCCGCGGGCGGTGTGCCTCCCTACCTCAACATCGAACAGTCGCCATACGATTTCTTTTACGCTCATCTCGATAATCAGGAAGACATCCGCCTCTCGTTCAACGTGACCCGGGAGGCGGCCACCGTGCCAGACATGGTGGATTGGCCGCGACCCAACCGGGTGGCTCAACTGGAAGCATCGGCGCCGCGCACTGCCAACACAGCATCGCTCGCGACTTCAATGAGCGTGGCGCTCGAGCCAGCCAGCGGACCCATCCTGTCCACACCGAGGCTACGGGCACGGGGCCTGGCTCCAGGTTCCGAGGTGCAGATGTGGTGGGTAACGGCTCGCGGGAACCGGGTAACGCCCAGCGGTTGGAGCCTGGCTGATATTCCACTCCCGAGCGCCATGACGAGCGCAGCCGGAACCCTCGAGGTTCCCATAACGGTCCCAGATGACCTGGGAGGCTGGCATGCACTGAAGCTGGCCCAGGATGGAGCGGTGGTCGGCGACGTGCCCTACTTCGTCGAGCGGAGCCTGGTGGAGGTGTCCGCGCGATCGGTTCGGACTGGAGATACCGTCGTTGTCCGCCTCAAGGGCATCGGCTGGACCGAGCTGGATAACGGAGTGGCAGTGACCTACGACAACTCACAAATCGGTTATGCGTGCGGCTTCAACAGTAACGGCGACGTAGTCCTGCAGATTCTCGCCACCGGTGCTCCCGGCACGCATCTGATCGACATGTATCCGATGGTCTACGCCGGCAAAGACCCGAAGGCCTGGTATTGGGCGCCGGTGCTGAGCTACGCCGACGACTTCCCCGCTTTGGATCTCGGCTATCGACTTCCCGCTTTTCGGATCTCCATCGAAATCGTCGATGAGACTTCAAGTAAGGAGGAGACATGACGCAGAGATTCGTCATTCGATGCCTGGATCCACCTACGTCTCAACAAGGGGATTGACGATGACCAAAAAGAGCCACGCCTACCCACTTGTCCTCAGTTTCAGTGCAAGCGTGCTACTCGCCGCCGGGACGTTCCTCGGGTCAGCCCTCCCGGCGGGAGCGCAGGAAGGTCAGAACGACCAGGGAACCGGGACGCCGCTGCTTTTCACCATTCCAGTGGCGCCTCCTCCGGTACGGCCAAACAGCCCACCCGTAGCGCCGCCGCCTCTACCGGACCTGTACTCGGGGCCAGTTGGGCCTTTCGCAATGTACACGGAAGTCATCGCGAGTGGTCCGAGTGAATACGGGCTGGATGTAGGCCCCGTGAGCTGCGTTCAGAGCGGGGTCTTCCGACGCGGCATGAAGATGGTTTGGCGATTCGAGGTCTACGACTTGAGCAATGGCCTGCGCCTCAATGATCGCGATGGATCAGAAGCAATGATCCGACTGCCAGACGGCACAGCACTTCCTGCTCATTTCTCCAAGCGCGGTGGCCCAGCCGCCCCGCCGGACAACCCCTGGATGTGGGCCGGCGCCTGGAGCATTCCGCCCGACTACGCACTGGGGCCGATGGCCTACTCCGTGGAGGTGCACTCGGGGGACGGGCGAACCGCCGTTCTTCAGCCACCGGTGATCAGCAGCACCTGGCCACAGATCGTCGACTAGCTTGTTCTAGCCGTCTATGAGGGCTGCCATGCGCGCGGGGCGCATGGCAGCCCTCGCCTCCCTACCCCATGGGGCTGGTCCGGGACTACCCGCGATTTTCCTCTGCAACCACCCCAGAGCCCGAGGTAAATGGGTCTCCGGGCTGCCTATGCTCACTTTCAGATTCCCACCCTCACGAGGCAGGAGGTAGCCCATGCTCACCCAAGAAGAAAACGATCGCTTTACCCAGGTGGGGGCGGGCACCCCGATGGGCGAGCTGCTCCGCCGCTACTGGCACCCGGTCGGGGCCACCGCGGAGTTGGACAAGGAGCCCGTCCAACCGGTGCGCATCCTGGGAGAGGATCTGGTCCTGTTCCGTGACGAGCGCGGGCGACTGGGCCTGATCGATCATCGGTGTCCTCATCGCGGTGTTTCTTTGGCGTACGGCATCCCCCAGGCCAACGGGCTCCGCTGCTGCTACCACGGCTGGACGATGGACACGGAAGGCCACGTGGTGGACATGCCCTTCGAGCCAGCTTGCTTGCCGCTGAAGATCAACTCCTACCCGGTTCAGGAGCTGGCCGGACTCGTCTGGGCCTATCTGGGCCCCCAGCCAGCGCCCCTGCTGCCTCGCTGGGACGTGCTGCTCCGTGACGATCTCGAAAAGAGCATCTTCATCACGCCGCTGCCCTGCAACTGGCTGCAGTGCATGGACAACTCGCTCGACCCGATCCACTTCGAGCATCTCCACGGCGTCTACGGCAACTACATGATGAAACGCATGGGGCGCCCGCCGATGCTCAGCCCCCAGCCGCACCGCAAGATCGAGTTCGACGTCTGGGAGTATGGGATCTACAAGCGACGGCTCGTCGAAGGGCAGCCGGATGACGAGACCAACACGGACTGGAAGGTAGGCCACCCGATTCTGTTCCCCAACATCCTGGCCCAGGGCGGTCCCGAACAGATCAGCTTCCAGATTCGGATCCCCACCGATGACACCCACACGCTCCACCTGGTGATCGTCGGCAATCCACCCAAGGATGGCGCGGCCCCGCGGCAAGAGGTGCCGGTGGAGCGCCAGGGTCTGACCTATGACGAGTGGGGGCGCGTCATCGCACCGTACATCGTCCGCCAGGACGAGGCGGCCTGGGTGGGCCAAAACGTTGTCACGGATCGCACCACGGAGCACCTGGTGACGTCCGACAAGGGAATCATGCTCTATCGCCGTCTGCTCCTAGAGAACATGGAGAAGGTGGCTCGGGGCGAAGACCCCATGGCGGTAATCCGGGACCCCGAGCTCAACGAGCCGTACATCCCGATTCGCCGCGGCAGCACGTATCAAGCCTTCCGAACTGGAATTCCAAAGGGGGACTGGGCGCAACAAGCCGCGCCGGTGCCAGCCTAGAAGCGCAGTCCTCATTCCGAACAGGAGCAAACAGATGTTGACGAAAGAGGAGAACGAGCGGCTCACATCGGTAGGGCCGGGGACGCCGGGGGGCGAGCTTTTGCGCCGCTACTGGCACCCGGTCGCCTTCGCGCAAGACCTGACTGATGACAAGCCTACCGCGTTCGTACGAATCCTGGGCGAGGACCTGGTGCTGTTCCGCGACAAGAGCGGGCGGGTAGGGCTCCTCGGCGATCACTGTCCACATCGAGGTGCCTCGTTGCTCTACGGGCGCGTAGAGGAGCGGGGCATCGCCTGTGCCTATCATGGCTGGCTCTTCAACGACGAAGGCCATTGCCTGGAGACACCGGCCGAGCCGGCCGATAGCCTGTTTCATCTGACGGTGCGGCAGACGGCCTACCCGGTGCGGCGCTTCATCGGCATGTACTGGGCCTACCTTGGCCCGCTGCCGGCGCCTGAAATTCCCCGCTACGACGTGTGGGTGCGCAAGGATGGGCGTCGTCGCCTGTTCCAGCAGCCGCAGCTCGATTGCAACTGGGTGCAGGCGATGGAGAACTCGGTCGATCCGGCGCACTTGCAGGTGCTGCACCAGGCGCTGATCGCGCGGGGCAAGCAGATCACCGACACCACCCGCGGGCTCACGGACGACGTGGCCAAGTTTGATTTCTACGAAACCAACTTCGGGATCATCAAGCAGCGCACCTACACGAGCGGGATCGTGGACGAGCATCCGCTCATCTTCCCCAACATCCTGCGACAGGCCAACGCCACCCAGATCCGAGTCCCCATGGACGATACGCACACCCGGATCTTCTTCGTGCGCTTCGATCCCACCGAGGACGGCCACATCATCGAGGACGAGGCGGATCCGGAGGTGGAATACGTGCGCAGCTTCAAGGAGCCGCAAGGCGCGATTCATCCCTTCACCACGTTCCGGATGGACGAGGTGCAGGCGCAGGACCATATGGCGTGGGAGACTCAGGGACCGTTGGCGGACCGACCCAATGAGCGGTTGGCTACGTCCGACCGCGGCATCGTGATGTATCGCGCGATGCTGCGGCGGGAAATCGATAGGGTAGCGCGCGGCGGTGACCCCAAGGGGATCGTTCGCGACCCACATCATCCGATGATCGATACCAAGCTCGGCGAGAGCCTCAAAGAGATGGTGCTGACGGGCACCGGCCAGCTCCAACCAGTTCGGTAGCCAGTTCTCGAAAGGAGAGACGAATGCACCAGGGATCGGCCGCCGACCACGCCACGGCCGCCTGAGGCGACCAGAAACTACCCGTGCGGAGGCTTAGTCTACCCATTCGAGCGGGGTTGCGATGATACGAGCGGCGGTAGCGTTGAAAGAGAAAGGGTTCTCTAGGGCCGGTGATCAGCCGGGTGGAGAACGAGGCGCGACCATGCCGAAAGAGGAGCCAGAAACACTTCGAGAGAAATTGACCCGGATCAGGCACGAAAACGATCGAGCGCGCTTCGCTTGGCGGCACTACCGGCGGGAGCTGCTTGGTCCCAGGCGGAGGCCGTCGCCCACGCTCGCCGAAGTCCGACAGCGCCGTGCTGCTTAGTGACGAACGCATTGCCTACCCAAAAAGGGGGCAAGGAGACCACCCATTCGGTCGTGGGCCAGGCCAGCGGCTGAAACAGATACTAGTTACAGGTCGAACGAAAGCGACCGAAAAAGCAGAAGCGGGAGGCGAACTATGGAAAACCGCATGACTCGCTTCGGCCAAATCCGCGCCGGCACTACCAGCCCCCGATGGTAGAAGTCGGGGGCAGGCCACCAGTTCCGGGGGCCTCTCGAAAAGGGCGACACAACAGCCACGGATAGGCAAGCCTTCGCCCAAAGCTCAAGGAGCTAAAACCTCGGAGGCCAGACCAAGAGCATCCAAAAGAGAACAGCAAGTAGGTCAAGAGAAGGCGGCCCAAGGTTTCTTGGGTCGCCTTCTTGCGCCCCTGACATCGCCGGGATCGCCGGCCCCCGTGTCCGGTAGGGTGGCCGCTTGTCCCCCGCCGCATCACGGGAGGCACCCACCACAGCCTACCCATCGGAACGAAAGAGGACTACCCATGCAGTCGTGGTGGGCATTGGTCCTGGGGCCATACGCTTCATAGAGAGTTCATGGACTCCAAGGAGCGGGACCGATGAGACAACGATCGATAACCGGCCTGGACGGCATTCTGGCGGTCATGGTTGTGGCCGCGGTTCCGGTGGGCATTTTCCACGCTAGCTCGGGCCGATTCGCCCAGGCGATCATCGCCCTGGGGAGTGCAGCAGTCGGATCCTATCTTCTGGCCAGGGAATGGCAATCAGCAGCCCCCCGGCCTGGCCCAGAGATCACAGAAGGTGGCCTTGCCTTTGGTGCTGGCGAAATCCGCGCGATCGGCATTCAGGGCTCTTGTCCGTTGATGTATCGCATGGGCCAGATGTGGCGAATTCAAGATGGGGGGCACCTGGATTTCCCACTCTGTTCACCCGCTCTGGAAGCGGTTCAGCCATTGTTGGACGGGCTTCCGGCAACGGTCGGCCAGACGGCCCGCTGTAACTGTCCAGTTGGGGGCGACCGGTCGATCCTGTTCACGACGCGGCCGTTGCGCCAAATGGCCGAGTCTTTGGCATAGCTCCCACGAGACGGGCATCATTCTCACGCTTGAGTCGCACCAGGGTTAGGAACTTGCAGGAGCTCTACTCGAAATGCCACTCGTGAACGTTAGAGAAGATCTGACCCTCAGGCTCGGTGTCCCGGGGCCCCTTCAAAGCGTTGACTCTGCCGCCCGGCTGCTGGACGAACAGAAGCGGGATGATGGACAGATCGGCTGTGAAGAGCCTCGCCATCTGCCCAATCAGCTTCCCTCGTTCTGACGGCTCCAGTGTCTCCCCCAGTTGTTTATGCAGTCGGTCGTACTCCGGATTGGACCAGCCCTGCCGGTTTTGGCCGTTGCGGAAGCTGTTTTCCGCACGCGGAATCTCCGCGGTGACGAATGAGCTCAGTGCGCGCTCTCCGACCGTAATCGAGCTCGTGTACATAGCTGGGAAGGTGGTGCGGGTTGGTGGATCATTCGTTAGCGCGGGCGGTACGACGGCGTCTTGAACGTTGAACCCCGCCTTCC
>DASXTD010000239.1:0-6585 GCA_036505655.1 Chloroflexota bacterium | reverse complement strand
TGACCGGCAGGTGGTAGCCGATATGGACCAGCGGGTCCCAGGTGAGACTCAGGCTGGGATGAAGCACTAGGGGGAGCAGCTCAAAGCGATGCAAAACGGTGCCCGTTCGCACCAGGTCCACCGCCATTTGTGCGTAGGCGTACGGGTCGCTGCCGGTGGCGCCGCTGGCCCGATGCCCGATCAGCTCGGCGCACGCCCAGACCGCCGTTCCGAGCGCCAGGACAACAGTCCCGCCCACCAGCGCACCCATGCCGCCCTTTCGAACGAGGGGGAGAGTGATGAAGTACAGGCTGAGCGAAACCCCCAGCGCGGGAGCAAATAGCAGCCCGGTCCGAGGATCGACCGGGTACGCCGCCGCATAAGGCTCGGCCGCTCCTGTCGCGCTCGCCACGACGGCAATCGCCACCGCGATCGCGGGCAGCACCCACGGCGCCACCGCCAAAAGCCCTAGGAGAAGACGCCCGAACTGGCGCTCAGGCTGAAGGAGGCCCTCCAGTCCGAGCCCGCGGGACGCTAGCAGGTCGGTTGGTCGCGCCAATAGGTCTCCGGATGGGAATGGGCGGTTGCCCGAGCTCGTTCAGGGGAATCTTTGCGCGCGATTCTACACGGCCCGCGAAGCCTTCAACTATAGGCGGAAAGCTGCGTCACAATGCCAGCCGGATCATCTTGCCAGGAATCAGACCACGCGGCCGAATCGACGCTGCCGCTGCCGAAACTCCTGCACCGCCGCTTCCAGATCGGCGGGGCCGAAGTCTGGCCACATGGTAGGCGTGAACAGCAGCTCGGCATAGGCGCACTCCCAGAGCAGGAAGTCGCTCAGGCGCTGCTCGCCTCCGGTGCGAATGAGCAGGTCCACGTCGGGGACAGGCTCCTGCTCGCCGACGGCTTCGCCGAGTGCTCGGGCAAACTCGTCGCGAGTAGTGACGAGTTGGCTGCGAGCCGCCGCCAGGATGGCGTCCCGGGCCGAGTAGTTCAGAGCCAACCGCAGGTGGAGATCCGTCCCGCGGCGAGTGGCGCCCTCCGCGCAGGCGATGGCCTGGCGCAGTGTCGCCGGCAGGCCGGCGCGGTCGCCGATCACGGTCAGGCGCAGGCCTCGGAGGCCTGGGTCGCTGGCTACTTCCGCAGCCAGATCTGAGAGGTGGAAACGAAAAAGCCGCATCAACCCGGCCACCTCGGCGCGCGGCCGGGCCCAGTTGTCGGCCGAGAAGGCGAACAGAGTGAGCGTGCCGATGCCTAGCCCGGGCGCTGCTTCGCTGATGGCGCGCACCACGCGGGCCCCAATTCGATGGCCGCCGGTCCGAGGTTGTCCATGCGTAGCGGCCCAGCGACCATTCCCATCCATAATGATGGCCACATGCAAAGGACTTTGTTTTGCAAAGTTTGGTGCCAAAAAAAGAGCGCCTGGGGCGGGGTCACCCGTTGCGAGTGACACGGATCAAAGCCTCCATGTGATCGAGATAGCGGTTCAGCGCGGTGCGCCCTTCAGCGGTCAATCGATAGGTGGTCTTCGGGACCCGGCCTTCGAAGCGCTTGCGCGACTCGATGTAGCCCGCTTCCTCCAGCTTCGAGGCATGAACGCTCAGGTTGCCGTCGGTAGTCGCGAGCAGTTGCTTTAGATCGTTGAAGCTGAGCGGCTCGCTGGCCGCCAGGGCACTGACAATCGCCAGCCGCATGCGCTCGTGGATGATGCGATCGAGTCGCGCAGGAGCCAGTCCTTCGATCGTCGCGGTCAGGTCGGAATCGTTGCGAGCAGTAGACTCCCTAGCCACCATGCCTCCAGGCGATCAACGCCCCAAACAGGATGTGGAGCCCCCCGAATCCAGCCGCCATGAACCAGGTCTCCCACTCCCAGGGTGCAAACAAGGCGGCCGCACCCAGGGCCATGAAGCTCAAGCCCATGACGGGTGCTGCCTTGATGGAAAACGCCCCGCCCGTAACCACCCCGGTGCCAAACAGCAGCAGCCAGAGGCCGGGCAGCACCGCGACCAGACCGGCGTGATAGATGGCGCCGGTCAGGAGGGCACTGGCAACCAGGGGCGGCAGCAGGTTGGTCACGAATTTGCGGCCGGGCCGAGAGGTGAGTGCCTTGCCCTGGCGGCGAACCTTGAGAATCATGCCGACCGAAGCAATGGCCACCGCCAGCGCTGCTTCTCCGATCCAGGTACGCACCCACTCGGCGCTGGAGGCCTGCTGGGCGGTGATCGCACTGGTTGCCAGTGCCGTCAGGCCGACGATCACCATAGCCCACCCCGGCACCGCCGTGAACGCCGAAGCGCCCTCCATCGTATCGCGGATGAAGCGCAGGTTGTTGATAGCCGCGGAGTGGAGCTGGGGCGGCTCGGACGGCTCTGGTCTCGGGTTCACGATCTGCATGCGCTCAGCCTATCAGAAAGCACTTTGCGCTGCAAAGCGGGCAGCGCGCATGCTAGGCCGACCGCGCTTCTTCTTTCTCGTCGATTTTCTTGAAGAGCGGAACAGGCGTCGGCAGCGGCGTGTGAGGTACGAGCCGCTCGACCTTCCAACCGTGGCTCAGGAGGTCATCCGAATAGCCCAGTAGGCTATGGAGCTGCTCTGCCGAAAATGGCAGGAACGGATAGCTCAGAACTTTGATGGCATTGATCAGCGTGAGCAGGCCATAGATCGTGGCGGCACATTCCTCGCGGTCCTCTTTGATCTGTCGCCAGGGGGCGCGCTCGTCCATCAGGCGGTTCCCGAACTGAGTCAGGGACATGATCTCGCGCAACGCGTTCTTGAAATGACAGGCCCCGAGCAACCCGTGAACGGTCTCAAAGACTTCCGCCGCCTTGGCCTCCGCGATTTCGCTCACGTGGGTGCGCGCCTCCGGAACCTGGTTATCGAAGTTGCGCACCGCGAAGGTGAGTGTTCGGTGGACCAGATTCCCCCAGGAGGCCACCAGCTCATCGTTGTTGCGGCGGATGAACTCTTCCCAGGTGAAGTCGGAGTCCCGCGTCTCCGGCAGGTTGGCGGCCAGCATGTAGCGCAGCGGATCAGGATCGTACTGATCCAGGAACTCTGGCACCCAGATGGCCCAGTTCTTGCTGGTCGAGAGCTTGGCTCCTTCCAGATTCAAGTACTCGTTGGCTGGGACGTCATACGGAAGATTGAGATCGCCGCGGCCCATCATCATGGCCGGCCAGATGATGGTGTGGAAGACGATGTTGTCCTTGCCAATGAAGTAGTAGCTGCGGGCCGAGCCCTGCCACCACTCGCGCCAGCCCTCGGGGTTCCCGTGCGCCTTGGCCCATTCAACGGTCGCCGACAAGTAGCCGATACACGCCTCAAACCAGACGTAGAGGCGCTTGTCATCGAACCCGGGAAGAGGGATAGGTACGCCCCACTCCAGGTCCCGCGTGATCGCGCGCGGCTGCAGCCCCTGGTCGAGGAAGCCCTTCGTAAAGTTGACTACCTGGGGACGCCAGTCCGTCTTCTGCCCGATCCATTCTTTGAGCGGCTCCTCGAAGTGCGGGAGCTGCAAGAAGAAGTGCTCGGTTTCCCTCATCTCGGGCGTACGCCCACAAAACCGGCAGCGCGGGTTGATCAGGTCCACCGGATCCAGCGGACGACCGCAGTTGTCGCACTGATCTCCTCGCGCACCGTCGAAGCCGCAGTGCGGACAGGTCCCCTCGACGTAGCGATCTGGCAAGAAGCGGGCATCGTACACGCAGTAGGGCGCGTTCATGGTGGCGCGCGTGATGTGACCCTTGTCGAGCAACTTCAGGAAGAAATCCTGGGCCACCTCGCGGTGATTGTCGGTCTCCGTCCGCGTGAACAGATCGAACTGGATGCCCAGTCGCTTCCAGGTGGCCTGGAATTCGGCGTTGTAGTGGTCGGCCACCTCCCGCGGCGTCTTTCCCTCTGACTCGGCCCGCACGGTAATCGGCGTGCCGTGGTCATCGCCGCCGGACACCATGAGGACGTCATTGCCAATGAGTCGGTGAAAGCGGGCGAAGATGTCGGCGGGCAGGTAGGCACCCGCGGCCTGTCCGACGTGAAGCGAGCCGTTGGAATACGGCCACGCGACACAAACGAGAATCTGATCTGGCAAGAGAGGCCTCCGGCCCAGTGAGGCGTTAAGGGTGAAGGATCAAGAGTGGAGTGGTTCGTAAGCGCCGCGCGCGGCTCTCCAGCGCAGCATGAGCAGCTCCCGCAGCATCCCAATTGTATCACGCACTGGCTGCACCCTACTGGACGCGTCGTAGCGCCAGGGGATGGGCACCTCCACGATGCGGTAGCCGCGGCGGCGCGCCATGTAGAGGACCTCCACGTCGAAGGTCCAACCATCGATAGTCTCGTGAGCGAACAGGTCCTGGGCCGCCTCCCGCCGGAAGGCCTTGAAGCCGCATTGGGAGTCCTGAATGCCCGGAAGCATCAGCCACCGCACTAGAGCGTTGAACACGCGGCCCATGGCGTGCCGATGCCAGGGCTCGCCGATGCGGACTGCTCCGGCCACCTCCCGCGAGGCAATAGCGACGTCGGCACCTCCCTGGAGTGCTGCGACTAGCCGCTCGATGTACTCGACGGGCATCGAGAAGTCCGCATCGCAAAGCACCAGCCATTTCCCCGTCGCTGCCAGCATCCCATGGCGCGCCGCGCGTCCTTTGCCGCGTTCCGGCAAATGCAACGCCCGAACGCGGCTCGAGTTGGCTGCAAAGCCATCCGCCACTTCGAACGTGCGGTCAGTGCTTCCGTTCTCAATGATCAGCACCTCGGCAGAGAGATTGAGCTGGTCGAGGTGAGCTTCCAATGACGGAATGGCGGCGGGCAGCCGCTGTTCCTCGTTGAATGCGGGAATGATGACCGAAAGCTCGACCTGTCCGCGGGGCGAACTCGAGCCCTCTGACAATGCTTATCCTCTAAAGCCGGCTACACTTGCTTCAATTTGGCGAACTCACCCACCTGGTTCCCCGGCGGTGCAAGCCGCGACCGTTCATTCGCTCCTGGGAGTCAGACCAATGATGATAGATGCTCCGCGCGGTGTGTCCGACCAGGACAGCCGCGACGCGCTCGGGCCCCAAGAATATGGTGGGCAGGCGAAGACCCTGATCCAATCGGGCCACTCAGCGCGCGCTTTCGAGCTCTGCCGCGAAGGTCTGGAACGGTATCCGGGTGAACCGTCAATCGAATTCTATGAGGCTCTCGCGCTGGCTCGCGGCGGCAACCCATCCCGAGCCAATCAGTCAGTCATCCATCTATTAGCGCGAACCGATCTTTCGATGGCGCTCAGAGTTGAGGTTCTGAGCCTAGCTGGTCGCCTTGCCAAGGACCGCGTCCGCAGCGCCACTACTCCCGCTCTTCGCCGACGATACGCGCGGGAGGCCGCCCGCTGGTACCAGCAGGCCTATGAGCTCTCTCACGACATCTTCCCAGGCGTAAATGCCGCGACCCTGCTTGTGGTGGGCGGAAGAGTCAGGGAGGCGCATCAGATCGCGGGAGAAGTTGTGCGCCAGGGCACCCGTGACGTAGCAGCTTCCCCCAGGGATGGCGATTATTGGCTCTTCGCCTCGCTTGGAGAAGCGTCGTTGGTATTGGGCCAGCCGTTGCAGGCGCTCGACTGGTACCGCCAGGCCGTCGAGCTGGCTAGCGGCCGCCTGGGAGAGATAGCGTCGATGCGACGGAACCTCCTGCTGCTCGCCGACCAGATCGCGGTTCCGGACGACCTGCTGGCGTTGGTGCGAGTGGGGAGCGTCGTGGCTTTCTCCGGACATATGGTCGATCATCCTTTCCGGGTAGCCAGTGGCCTGCCTGAGCGTTTTCCGGCGTCGGCCAAGCTGGAAAAGGCGCTGGGCGCAGCGATCGCTAGCGAGTTGCAGCGGCTCAACGTCGTAGTGGGCTTCTCGTCGGCGGCCTCCGGTTCTGACATCATCTTTGCTGAGCAGATGCTGGCCCGCGGCGCTGAGCTTCACATCGTCTTGCCCTTCCACCTTGACGACTTCTATTGCACCAGCGTCGACTTCGGGCTGGACCAGATGTCGTCCTGGCGCGAGCGGTGTGACCGTGTGCTCGCATCTGCGGCGGATATCCACTACGCAACCCAGGAGCATTTTCTCGGGGACGAGTCCCTGTTCGAGTTCGCGAACACACTCATGGCAGGGCTCGCGGTACTGCGCGCCCGAGAGCTGGAGGCGGAGCCCCACGCCCTGGCGGTGGTGGAAGCGGGCGCCGAAACACATGCCCGTCAGCGCACGGGCGGCGCTGCTCAGTTCTTGCAATCCTGGCAAAAATCGGCGCGTTCGGCCCAGATAATCGACCTCGCACCCTTGCGGGAGCAGGTGGCCTCGCCCCCCAATCGCGGCGACGGGGTCCCAGATGAAACTGCTCGGCAACCGTTGCGTGGAAACGGCCGCCGACGCATCAAGGCCATGTTCTTTGCGGACGTCAAGGGCTTCAGTAAGCTAGATGAGGAGCAGGCGCCGGCCTTCTTCGAGCACTTCCTGAGCGAGGTAGCTCGGCTCATCGCGAATGTCGACGAAAAGCCGATTTTTCAGAATACTTGGGGGGACGGGCTATTCCTCGTGTTCAATGGAGCGGTACCGTGTGCTGAATTCGCCTCGAGCTTGCTACAGG
>DASXTD010000238.1:0-2712 GCA_036505655.1 Chloroflexota bacterium | reverse complement strand
GTGTTCTACGGACCTCTTGAGGAGCGAACCAAACTGGACCGTGACAAATTGACCAGCAGGATGGCGAGGGAGTAGGCGATCCCATGAAGTGGCCCCGGGACCGTTGGGCGCTCCTGGCCGCCGCGCTTACATGTGTCGTCTGGGCGGTGTGGGTAGGTTCGGAATCGCACTTCGCCACAATCCACGTCGTGGGGCCACTTGTGTTTTGGTTCTTCCCGGTCCTAATCGCAGTCGTTCTCTGGTCCTTGACCATTCTCCTCGCGCCGCGAGCTATTCCGTTTGAGCGACGCATTCTTGGGGCCACGAACGGAATCGTTGCTGTGCTCCTCGGTCTGCCGCTATCCGTCGCCTCGCGGGTAATCTACGAATTTGGTCTCATCGGACCCTTCCTCTTCGTTATCCTAGAACCATTCGTCATGTCGCTAGGTCTCCTCGCCATGTTCGGGCTCTACAGGGAAGCCTTTCGCGGCATGAATGCGTATTGGGGACCAGAAGCGGCGGGCCGTAGAACAACGGGATGAAGCTGACCGCGCGCGGCGCAAGCGACGAGGCGCGGCAGCTTATCCCGGTGTTGGACGAACGCAGGGGGCGTTGAGGGAGAGCGAAGTTGACGGGACTACCCGAATCCCTTGTTGGATACTGGCGCATCACATGGATGGACATGTGGGACCAGGATGCCGTCGAAACGATGGGTCCTGGGCTCCTCCGTCTCGGCGCCGACGGGCTGGGTGATATCAACTTTGTCTGCGTAGCGGGCCGACTCGACTGTCATCTGACGGAACAGCGCGGCAGGGCAGGAGTCGAGTTCTCGTGGGAGGGAGCGGACCAAGGGAACCTGCGTTCGGGCCGGGGCTCAGCGTTCCTCTCGGAGTCCGGGGGCAACCTTGAGGGGCACCTTTACTTTCACCTCGGCGATGACTCTGCGTTTCGCGCGGAGCGAACCACAGTTGTGGTGCCAGCGGTGCGAAGGCACGCGCGTCGGAGGCCACTAAAGCGCTCGTGACATCGTCAGCGCAAGCGCGCTGAAACGCCGGCACCCGCACGAGGTGAGCGAGCATGAGAGAGGGCGTCGTCCAACAAGGGGATGAAGCTGACAGGGTCCGCGAGGCCAAAGCTGCCGCGGCCCCTGCAGCTTATCCCAGTGTTCGCCAGACCTGTCAGTCAGCGAGCAAGTTTGCAGGGGACGGACCGACGCGCCTAGCGGTACTGATCGGCTCACGAGCCTGACGTAACCATTGGACGCACCCGGACGGGCTCCCGACGGCCGTCCAGGCCAACGCCTGGCGAGCCGACCGCAGTCGGTTTTGCGTGGCATGCTTGGCTGGCCAGGCGCGCCGGTCCTGCATCTTCGCAGCAGCGAGACTTGGATCAATGTCTCGCCTCGCACCGGGCAGGTCTGACGCCCGACGCCGCACGGGCATGCGGGGCCCAAGCTCCCTCGCTGGCTGGGATGAGCCTGACTGACGTAGCATCATGCTCAGAGGTCAGCGTCGCTGAGCACTGGAACCAAAGGCATCCGACGACTCGAGCCTGGAGCTTTACCACCCGTGCGCGGCGGGCTGGCGAACAACGCGCTGAAGCTGACGGCGCCGGCAGGTCGGAGCGCCGCAGCTTAGCGCGGTGTTCGGCAGACGGAAGGGGAGGGCGTGCAGGAGTGGCTTCGCGCCGGTTTGTTCTTCACGCGGCCCGGCTGTCGCGCCGCGTGGCGGTGGCATGTCGCGGGGCATGGAGCCGCGGGGGTTGTTGCGGACAAGCCGGTCAGAGGTACGAGGCGAAGCATTCTCGCGGCAGAAATCGCGGAGTCGCCGCGCCAACCCGACTCTTGCTTGGAGCGGTGTCCTGCTCGAATCGGCAGCCCGGGGTTGAGGAGGCAGCGGCTGTCACGGCGCTTGCAACGTGGCGGGGTCGCGAAGTCTTGATGCAGCGGGAGCGGCAGTGGCCAGACCGGCGATAGCATAGGGGAAGCAAGCTTGCGTCTGGACTCGCCACAAGGCCAAGCGCCGCGCCAGCCTAAGGGGACCCAGCTTGGATCGAAGGTCGGGCAGACGAATCGTGACGCTGCCGAACAACGAGATGCACCCGACGAGGTCCGCGATGGCGAGTCTGACGCGGCCCTCGCGGGTGATCTCGGTGTTATGCGAACGCCCTCCGTGCCAACATGACTGAGACACCTTACCCCCCGGTTAATTAGAGTGCAGGGCGGGGAGATGAGGCCCCTTGGAAGCAGCCCGCAGTAAGGAAGCAGGACAGTCGAATATGGGAGATCCGGAGCGGAGGGGCGCCGAGCGAAGCGAGGCGGCCCGGAGCGGAGGGTCTCCCATATTCGAGCGCGAGACCCCAGCCACCCCATCGGGCGGGCCTCCTGACCCCGAGGTGACGGCTCGGCATGCGCGGCGGCGCTTCACGACCAAGTACAAGCTGGAGATCATCCGCAAGGCGGATGCCTGCACGCAGCCGGGCCAGGTGGGCGAGCTGCTGAGGAAGGAAGGGCTGTACTCCTCGCATCTGGTCAACTGGCGCCGGGGGCGAGAGGAGGGGCTCACCCCGAAGAAGCGGGGTCGTAAGGCCGCGCAGGTGGATCCCAGGGTCAAGAAGCTCGAGCAAGAGAACCGGCGGCTGGAGCGCCAGCTGCAGAAGGCCGAGGCCATCATCGCCTTCCAAAAAAAAGTGCACGAGCTCCTGGGGATCCCCCTGAAACCCTTCGAGAGCGAA
>DASXTD010000237.1:0-3117 GCA_036505655.1 Chloroflexota bacterium | reverse complement strand
CTCATCACGACCCCCAGTTGGACGTGGCATGATCACTACAACAATGGCGACAGGCCGGTCATCTGGCTGGACGGGCTCGATGTGAGACTCGTCGGCATTGGCCGCATGCTGGGTGAAGAGTTTTCCAAGGACCAGCAACCGCGGGAAAAGGCAATCGGCTTTTCGGGCAAGACCCTCGGCCACGTGAAGCCCTCGTGGCTGAAGAGCGAGCATCGCACTCCGCCGTTCCGCTATCCCTGGGCCGACACCTGGGAAACGTTGCAGGCGCTCCGCGAGAGCGAGGTCGAGCCCGATCCGTACGATGGCTATCACCTGACCTACACCCACCCGGTCACCGGCGGGCCTACCCTTCCCACCTTTGCCTGCGAGCTGCAGCTCCTCCCCTCCAAGCTGACTACCGAGTCGCACCGTCACGTCAGCTCCACGATCTACCAGGTGTTCCGCGGTAGCGGTACCACGGTGATCGATGGCGAGCGGCTCGAATGGTCCCAGGGCGACATTTTCGTTGTCCCGCCCTGGAAGTGGCACCACCACGAGAACCAGGCCGAAGGTGACGCGATTCTATTTTCGATGGACGACTGGCCGTCCCTCGAAGCTCTCGGCCTCTACCGCGAAGAAGTCAAGAGCAGTTAGCCCGTGCGAGGCCCGCGCCCTCACCCGTCCTTGGCCCTGCGGGCCGGCGTCCGACCTCTCCCAGTGGGAGAGGTACGTGGGGCTGTTCCCTCTCCCTCTGGGAGAGGGTGGGGTGAGGGCGTAACCTGACCCGAGGAGATGCCCGTGGCACACCGATACAACATCATCTCGGCGGATTCTCACCTCGAAGTCGCGCCTACTCGATGGACGCCGCGGGTTCCTGAGAAATGGCGGGAACGAGCTCCGCGTCTGGTGACCCTGGCCGGCGGCGGGGACGGAGTTCTGATCGAGAATCGGGCACCCTACGTGCTCGGCCTGGCCGTAACCGGCAAGCCGTACCAGGAGCATCGACTGAACGGACTGCACTACGAGGGTAGCCCGGGCACCGGCACGCCAGAGCGGCGGGTCAGCGAGCAGGACCAAGACGGAATTGATGCCGAGGTACTGTTCACATCGGTAAGTGCGCCCGGACTCTGGCGCGCCCTTCCTGACGAGGGCTATCTCGCTTGCGTCCGCGCCTACAACGAGTTTCTGGCCGAGGAGTACTGCGCCGCTGCGCCCGACCGCCTGTTCGCGATGGGCGTGCTGCCTGTGACCGGCGTGGACGATGCCATCCGCGAGCTGGAGTACTGCAAGAAGTCCGGCTTGAAGGGCGTGGCGTTGCAGTCATTCCCGAGCGGCAAGACCTTCCCTACCCCGGACGACGATCGTTTCTGGAAGGCCGCGCTCGACATGCCAATGCCACTCACGATCCACGTCGGCTTCCTGGGCCGTGAAGGACCCGTCTTCAAATACAAGAAAGAGCCCACCGAGGCTGGCTTCGGGTCCGACCCGATCCGCCTGTTGACCCGCTTCCAGGGCGGCTCCGGCCAGATTCTGATCCAGCTCATGTTTTCAGGCCTCTTCGAACGATTTCCCAATCTGCGGCTCTATTTCGCCGAGACGATGGTCGGCTGGATTCCCTATACCCTCGAACAGGTCGATGATATTTACGAGCGCAGCAGGTATTGGGCGGAGCGCGAATACGGCCTCGAGCCGCTGGCCCGGCGGCCCAGCGACTACATGCTGAAGCAGGCGGTTTGGGGATTTCTCCACGATCCCTTTGGCGTACGCATGCGCGATGTATACGGGGTGAACAACGCCCTCTGGGGCAGCGACTTCCCGCACTCAGCCGGCAACTTCCCGCATTCGATGGACATCATCAACGAGATGTTCCTGGAAGTACCCGGGGACGAGCGTTACGCCATGGTGGCCGGCAACGCGGTGGATTTCTTCGGCCTCGACAACGAGGTTTAGGCATGGCTGAGCGCGACACTGACCCCGGATTCCGCGACTCCATTCGCGAGGCCGAAGCCTACAAATCGCCGTACGAGCTATGGAAGGAATCGGAGGGCGTGCCGACTACCCGCGGGCTCCACGTCCCCAATCTCTACGAGATGGAGCTGGCCCCGTGGAAGTCACGAGGAGGCTCGGCCGCCTTCATCAACCTCGAAGGCACGGGCGGGTTCAACGACTGCTACGTCTGCGAGATCGCGGCTAAGGAGCAGCTCGCACCCTGGCGCCACATCTATGAAGAGACCATCTTCATCCTGAAGGGCCAGGGCGCCACCTCGGTCTGGATCGACGAGAACCGCAAGCAGACCTTCGAGTGGCGGGAGCGCAGCTACTTCGCCATCCCACCCAATGCCTGGCATCAGCACTACAACCTTTCCGGTACCGAGCCCGCGCGGTTCGTCTCCATGACCGCCGCCCCGCGCGTGATCGACACGTTCAAGGACCTGGATTTCGTCTTCAACAACCCCTACGTGTTCAAGGACCGCTTTAACGACGAGGAAGGCTACTTCGTCGAGAAGGCCAAACCTGGTCGTGGCCAGTGGTCGACGAATTTCGTGGCCGATGTGCTGGCCAGCACGCCGACCCCTGGCGAGGTCACCAACAGCGGTCGCGGCGGCGGCACGGTTGCCAGGGTATTCAACATGGTGAACAGCACCGTCCGTTCGCATAGCCAGGCCTGGCCCGTGGGCACCCACTCGACGTTCCATCGCCACGGCCCCGGCATCCATGTTCTGCTCCTGCGAGGCGAGGGCTACAGCATGATGGGCGACACCTGGGAGACGCTGGAGCGCATCGATTGGAAGCCCGGGACGATCTTCGTGCCGCCGGAGGGCTGGTGGCACGCACACTTCAACGTGAGCGCCGAGCCCGCCTTGTTTCTGGCCATCGGTTGGGGCAGCGACAAGCCCAAACCAGGTGGCAAGCAGTATGTCTACAAGAGCGTTAAAGAAGGCGGGGACCAGTACGAATACCAGGACGAAACCCGCAACATCCACGAGATGTTCGAGTCTGAGCTCGCCAAGCACGGAGTGAAGTGCCTGATGGCCCCCGTCCACCCCTACTGCACAGTTAGATAAACAGAGATGGAGCTTCGTCGTCCTGAGGAGGAACGACGAAGGACCTCCCGGAGGCTGCAAGTGCGTGGCTGTC
>DASXTD010000236.1:0-9681 GCA_036505655.1 Chloroflexota bacterium | reverse complement strand
CGCTCTTGCTGGCGATGGTGGCCACGATCTCCGCGTACTCCACCGTAGCCACCCGCTTGATCGCGTTCACGATGGGGATCGTCGCCTGGCCGCCGCAGGAGATCAAGTTCACGTTCCAGTCATCGAGCTTGTCCGCGACGTTGACGCCTGGCACCACGTAGGGCCCGACCGCGGCGGGGGTGAGATCAATGGCGAACTTCCCGGCGGCTCGCAGCTTCGGGGCGTGCTCCAGGTGCGAGTGGGCCGAGGTGCAATCAAAGACCAGATCGCCCACGTCCGGATCGGCCAGCAGGCCGTCGATCCCATCTGTAGTCGTTTTGAGCCCGGCCTCACGCGCTCGTCGCAGGCCTTCCGATTGGGGATCGATGCCGGCCACCATGGTGACCTCGATGATCTTGCTGCGCAGCAGCTTCACCATCAAGTCGGTTCCAATGTTGCCCGACCCGATGATCGCCGCTTTTACCTTGTCAGCCACCTTGTTGCCTCCAGTTGTTTCGGGCCACGCCCTCACCCCAACCCTCTCCCAGAGGGAGAGGGAGCAGCCCCGTCGCCTCTCCCCCGTGGGAGAGGCCGGCCGCCGGCGCGTAGCGCCAAGGACGGGTGAGGGCGGGCCTTCGTCATATAAACCGAACCGAGACCGAGCCCAGGCGGTCGAAGGTGGCCCGGACCTGATCGCCAGCCTGGACGGGCACCATTGCAGACAGGGCGCCCGGAAGGATCACCTGACCTGGCTTGAGGGACGTGTCGAACTCGGCCAGCTTGTTGGCCAGCCACGCTACTGCCTGGGCGGGATGGCCGAGCACCGCCGCACCCGCCGCTGTGTTGGCAACCTCCCCGTTTTTCTCCAACACCAGACCAGTCAGGCGGAGGTCGATGTCGTCCACCGGCACGTAGCGCCCGCCCTGTACCATCCGGCAGGACGAAGCGTTGTCGGCGATCGTGTCCTGCAGCTTGATCTTCCAATCCGCGATCCGGCTATCGACGATCTCCAGCGCGGCGAAGACGAACTGCGTCGCCGACATGACCTTTGCCACCGTTACGCCCGGCCCGCGCAACTCCTCGCGCAAGACGAAGGCGATCTCTGCCTCGACCCGAGGTGCGATCAAGTCTTCGCGCTGAACAGCCGAGCCATCCGGCACCATCATCGTGTCCAGTAGGTGGCCGTAGTCTGGCTGATCGACGCCGAGCAATTGCTGCATGGCCAGGCTGGTGAGACCAATCTTGTGCCCGACCACCTGGGCTCCATCGCGCAGCTTGTGGTCGATGATCGTGCGCTGAATGGCATAGGCATCGTCTACATTGATGCCCGGGTAGGTCTCGGTAAGAGGCGGGAGGGACTTCTGGGTGCGCTCCGCCTCGTAGAGCTTTTCCCCGACCGCCTCGATGGTCGCGGCAGGCAGAGTCGTCGCCATCTTGCCCTCCCCAGATGTGTGAAGCCGGAATGCCGTGCGCAGGAGTATAGGGAAAATCACCCCTTCCCCTGCCCCCTCCCCTGCGAGGGGAGGGGGAGAAAAAGACTCTGGGGGCGGAGCCCCCAGACCCCTGAGAAGTGACCTAGAATGCCCGCGTGCGACGAATCTTCACAGCCCTTCTAGCCTTGACCCTGGTCGCCGCCAGCCTGACCGCGTGCAGCCCGACGCTGCCAGCACGCCCGTCGTCGGGCGATTCGAGTGCCCAGTTACAGGCGAGCCGTAACAAGACTTTGACGATCGGTGTGCGCTCGGAAGCAAACACCGCCGCCGCCAAGGGGTTGCAGACGACGGGCAGCAACGTCACTCCGGAGACCCTTTTCAACGCCGGCTTGACTCAGGTAGACAACCGCGGCATCCCGCGTCCGTATCTGGCGGAGGGCCTTCCTCAGCTCAACACCGGCAGCTGGAAGGTCTCGGCGGACGGCCACATGGAAACCATCTATCGACTGAAGCCCGGTCTCATCTGGCACGACGGGACGCCGATGTCGGCTCATGATTTCGCCTTCGCCCTCCGCGTTTATTCGATTCCCGAGCTGGGGGCCTCGAACCCAAGTCCGCAGAATGTGATCGACGACGTGGCAGCGACCAATGACCGCACCGTGCTCATCCGCTGGCAGAAACCGTTTGCTGAAGCCGGCTCGTTAATCGAAACGCAGTTCCAGGCTTTGCCGCGGCACATTCTCGAGGAGCCTCTCCAGCAGCTCGCGCCCGATGCGTTCGCCGCCCATCCGTTCTGGACGGGGAGCTACATCGGGCTCGGCGCCTACCGAGTCGAGAAGTGGGATCCCGGCGTTGGGCTTGAGGCATCCGCTTTCGATGGCTACGTCCTCGGAAAGCCCAATATTGGGCGCATCCGGGTGGTTTACATTCCGGATTCCAATACCGTGCTGGCCAACCTACTGGCCGGTGGCCTCGACATCGCCATGTCAAACTCGTTGATCTTCGACCAGGGCCTCACGCTGCAGCGCGAATGGGATGCGCACGGAGGCGTCGGCGTCGTGCACTTCTACCCGAGCACCGGCACTACCTCGCGTACCACCGAGTTTCAGCTCGATCCCACCCGGGTTGCGCCCAGCTTCAAGGGCACGCTCGACGTGCGCGTGCGGCGGGCCATCGCGCAGGCGATCGATAAGCAAGCCATCAACGACGCCGTGTTCGAGAGTCAGGGCTGGATGGCCGACACCCGCATCCTTCCAGGCGACGACATTTTTCCGCAGGTGGATCAGGTTATCTCCAAATATCCCTTCGATCTCCGTCAGAGCGCCCAGCTCATGAGTGAGGTCGCCTTCACGAAAGGAGCCGATGGGATCTACGTCGACCCCGACGGACTGAGGTTCGTCGGAGAGGACTGGATCACCGCCAGCGCCCAGAGCGAGCGGACCCAGGCCGTGATGATCGCCATCTGGAAGCAGGCCGGCTTTGAGATCGGGTCGAAAGAGCTCTCCACAGTCGAGCAGCGCGACGCCAGGCTGCGCGCAGAGCGGCCAGGCACGTACACCGGCGATGGAGGCGGACTGGATACCCTGGGCACCGATGCGATCCCCCGCCCGGAGAATCGCTACACGGGGAGCAATCGAGGCTCCTATTCGAGCCCAGAGTACGATCGCTTGCTCGGACTCTGGCGGGGCGAGCTCGACCGCGACCAGAGGAACCAGGACCTGGTCCAAATGGCTCGTCTCTCCAGCCAGGACCTGCCCTCGATTCCGCTGCACTACAACCTTCAGATCACCGCCCATTTGGCTGCGCTCGAGGGACCAACCCACGAGGCCGACAATATCTCTACCTGGGTCTGGCGCGGTTAGCCATCCAAACAGAATCGCGGTGAAAGGATAGACCGATGGCAAAAATGACGATCCCCGATTTCATGCAAATCCGGCGGGAGGGCCGCAAGATCGCGTGTATGACTGCCTACGACTACAACACAGCTCAGATCCTGGACCGGGCCGGCGCCGACATGCTCCTGGTCGGCGATAGCGGGGCGCGCTACCTGCTCGGCCATTCGGACAACAACCACGCCACCATGGATGAGATGATCATCATGACTCGCTCGGTGGCGCGCGGCGCCGAACGAGCGTTCGTGATCGGCGACATGCCGTTCATGTCCTACCAGGTGAACATCGAGGAAGCCGTCCGCAACGCCGGCCGCTTCATCAAAGAGGCGGGCGCCGACGCCGTGAAGCTCGAGGGCGGCGCCAATTTCGCGCCGACTATCGCGGCGATCGTGCAGGCCGGCATTCCGGTCCAGGGCCACTTCGGCCAAACGCCGATGACGACGATGGGCATGGGCCTCCACGGCTACGACCAGACCCCCGCGGACGCTGATGTCGACGCCCTGATTCGCGATGCCCAGGCGCTGGAAGCCGCTGGCTGCTTCAGCCTCATTCTCACGCGGATATCGCCGGCGGATACGGCGAAGATCAACCAGAAGGTCAACATTCCGACGCTTGGCGGGGGGCCCAGCTCGAACGGGCAGGCAGGCGTGATCGGCGGGCTCCTGGGGATGGGGCCCGAATATATCGATGGCTCGCGCTCGCGCTATGGCCCAGTCGCCAAGGTACTCTACGAAGCGGCTTCTGCTTACGTGGCTGACGTTCGGGCGGCTCGGGCCGAAGCATCCGAAGCCGCCGCACGCAGCGTGGGCGGCTGAGCTAGTGAGCACAATCATGGCCATTCGGTAGGGGCGACGCATGCGTCGCCCGCGGGTCAGGCATGCCTGACCGCTACGGTGGTGAAAGGGTGTAGGAGAGGATCGGATGGCTACGAAGTTGCGGATGGGGATCGTTGGGCTCGGGGCCGCTTCGCGGCAGGTGGCGCCCGGGTTCAACGATGTCGAAGGCGTGGAGCTCACGGCCGCATGCGACGTTCGAGCCGAAGCGGTTCGGCAGTTCGAGGAGGTCTTCGGGGTTGAAGGCTTTACGAACGTCGAGGACCTGTGCAAGTACGGCGACGTTGATGCGATTTATGTGGCTACGCCCAACAATCTGCACGCCGACCACACCGTGCTGGCGGCTGACCACGGGAAGCACGTGATCGGCGAAAAGCCGATGGCGATTACCATCGAGCAGGCAAACCGGATGGTGGATGCCGTTGAGCGAAACGGCGTGCGTTACGTCCAGGGCCACAGCAAGATCTATGGTCCCGCGATTCGGCTGATGGGCGACGTGATTGCGAGCGGACGGCTCGGCCGGGTCATTCAGATCAACGCGCTGCAATACAAAGGTTGGCTGCGAAACCCCTGGGAGGCAGCCTCGCTGGATCCCGCCCGCGGCGGCGGTGTGCTGTATCGTCAGGGCCCGCACCAGATGGACATCATTCGTTACGTGGGCGGCGGGATGCTGAAGAACGTGCGCGGGATCGCCGGCCGCTGGAACCCAACTTTTGACGTGGAGGGCGACTATTCGGCCTTCATGGAGTTCGAGAACGGCACCGGCGTCCTGGTGTCGTTCATTGGCTACGGCCATTTCGAGGGCGCCGAGCTGACCTGGGGACTCGCTGAGGGCGGGACGGTGCGGCCCGAGCAAACGCTGATTGGCCCCAGACGCAAGCCGACGGGTCCCGTTCCAACGGATGAGTTTTATGCCCGGGACGAGTTTTCCACAGATTCGCTGCGGGGACGAATCGGCCGCCAGCCGCAGCATCAGGACTTCTTCGGTCTCAATATCGTGAGCTGCGAGCGGGGCGACATTCGCCAATCGCCGGACGGCATATACGTCTACACGGAGGACGGCCGCTCCGAAATGCTGGTTTCGGATATGCAGGCTGATCGGGGCAGCGCAGAGGTGCGGGAGCTGAAGGAGAGCATTGACGAGAACCGGCCCGTATTCCCCAACGAAGGGTGGGGCCGCGCCAGCCTGGAAGGCTGCCTGGCTATCCTGGAGTCGTCCCGAACCGGTCAGCAGGTGGAGCTGAAGTACCAGGTGCCATCGCCGATTCAACCCGCTCCCCTGGGTACGGGAGGACATCGTGCCTAGGCCGCGGATGAAAGAAGGAGGGTTCGATGGGTGAGATTCTCGGGATCGGCTGCACGCATACGGGCGTGATGGGCCCCATCGAGCGCATGGCCGACATCTACCTGCGCCAGAACCTCAAGAGCGACCTCACCCCAGCCCACCTGAAAGATCCCGCCAACTGGCCCGCCCAGATGCGAGAAGAATGGGCCGACGATGAAGGGCTGGAAACCGCCCGTGCCTATCGCGCCAACCTGGTGGAAGGCTTCCGCGCCGCCCGCAAGGCCATCGACGACTTCCACCCGGATTTCGTCGCCATCTTCGGCGATGACCAGTACGAGAATTTCAAAGAAGACCTCATTCCGCCTTTCTGCGTCATGGCGATAGACGAACAAGTCTGCGGTCCACGGGGGCGAGGCCCGATGTTCCCTGGTGCCCCCGAGCAAGCGCCGCTGACGGTCAAAGGTAGCAAGGAGATCGGAACTCAGGTCGCCCGCGGCCTGATTGACGCCGGCTTCGACGTGGGCTGCTCCTGGAAGCTCCACCACGAGGAGACCTACGGTCATGCCTTCGTGAACACGATCCGCTTCCTGGACCTGGACAGCAAAGGATTTCCCCACACTGTCATTCCGATCTCAGTTAACTGCTATGGCAGCGATCTCCGAGTGCCGAACTCCGCGAATCCCAACCCGGCTCGCATCGGCCGCCGACTCGAGAACCAGCCGATCCAGCCGCCACCAGGCCCGTCTCCGTGGCGCTGCTACGATCTCGGCAAGCAGCTGGCGAAATTCATCGTGGACGGCCCCTGGCGCGGCGTGGTAATCGGCTCTTCGAGTTGGTCACACGCATCGCTGACCACCAAGAACCACTACCTCTGGCCAGACGTCACCACCGACCGCCAGCGTTTGGCCGACGTCAAGTCGGGCGATCTCTCCGGATGGCGCGCGATAACCACTGAGCAGCTCCACGACGCAGGCCAGCACGAGTTCTTGAACTGGGTCTGTCTGGCCGGGGCGATGGAAGGTCGCAAGCCCGAATCCATCTGGTATTCGGAAGCCCATATCTTCAACTCCGACCGGGCGGTGGTGACCTTTCCGGCCCAGCCCAGTGGGGCGCTCCAGTTCCGCAGTAACCGTCCCGCTGTCTCGGTTTAGCAAGTTGGATGACGCTACGTGACGAGCCCTCACCCGAACTCTCTTTGTATCAGCACGAGGCTTCGGGGCGCCGGGCTCGCGCTGTTGGGTCTTGGGCTGATATTCAGTGGCTGCGCGGGGCCCCCGGCGGCTGCTCCATCGAGCGGAGGCCAGGTCGTGGCGGCCAATGCCGAGCGCACCGTGGTGATCGCCGTGCGCACGGAGGGGGACACGCTCGCTGCCAAGAGTCTGACCAACGTCGGCACGAACGTCATTCCGGCCGATCCGTTCAACGCCGGGCTGATCGTCAAGGACTACCACGACGAGCCGCATCCCTACCTTGCTCAGGAGCTCCCGAAGCTGAATACGGATAGCTGGCGGGTCCTACCCGACGGCCGCATGGAGACGACCTACCAGCTCAAGCCGAACCTTCACTGGCACGACGGGGCAGTCCTGGCGGCCGACGACTTCGTTTTCGGATGGCGCGTCTACTCGGCTCCGGAGGTCTCGTACTCGGCCATCTCAGCACCGATGAATCAGATCGAGGAGGTCGCGGCGCCCGATGCGCGCACCGTGCTCATTCGCTGGAAAAACACCTACGCGGGCGCCGCTGAGCTGCAAGCGAACGACCTCCAGTCCCTGCCGCGTCACCTGCTGGAGCAGCCCTTCCAACAGCTGGGGCCGGATGCGTTTGTCGCCCATCCGTTCTGGACCACCGACTTCGTCGGATCGGGCGCCTATCGGGTGACCGAATGGCAGCGCGGAGTGTTTCTGCTCTCGGACGCGTTCGACAACTTCGTGTTGGGGAAGCCGAAGATCGCCCACATGAAAATGGTGCCCATCGCCGATCCCAACACCGTCCTGGCCAACCTCCTAGCCGGCGAAATCCACGTCGCGGTGTCCAATTCCCTGCCCGAGACCGAGGGCTTCGCCCTGAAGCACGAATGGGAGAGGCGAGGCGGCGGCGGGGTGGTCTCCATGGTGCCGAGCGCCAGCGCTGCCAGCATCCGTCGGACGGAAAACCAGTTCAGTCCGGACAAAGCGAATCCGCGTTTCATCATGGACGTGCGAGTGCGGAGAGCCTTGGCCCATACGGTCGACAAACAAGGCATTAACGACGCCCTGTTCGAGGGGACCGGGCTGATGATGGACACCATCGTGCCGCGGAACCTCGCGTTCTTCGATGAGCTGAACCGCCAGGTGACCAAATATCCCTACGACCCGCGGCGAGCCGATCAGCTCATGACCGAGGCCGGCCTCACCAAAGGCTCTGACGGGTACTATCTGGGGCCATCGGGCGAACGCCTCAACTGGGACATCAAGGTGCTTTCCGGGTCGCAAAACGAAGCCATTATGCACATCATGGCGGACAGCTGGCGCCGGGTCGGCTTCGACATGACGGAGACCGTCTACCCGGTTGCCCAGATCAACGACCGCGAGGCCCGGGCTAGCTTCCGCACTATGTTCTCCACCGACGGTGGCAATATCGAAGCGCTGGGCACGGCGGGCATCCCAACACCACAGAACCGCTTCGTCGGCAGCAATCGCGGCTCGTGGTCCAACCCGGATTTCGACCGCCTGGTGACCCAATGGGAGGGCACGCTCGACCGCAACGAGCGCGGCCAGCGGATGATCGAGATGGCCACGATCTACAGCGACGACTTGCCCTCCACCCCGATCTACGTCCACCCGACCGTCACCCCTTATCCGATCAATCTCACGAACGTGGCCGATGGCGTGCGCGACATCCACCTCTGGGAATGGGTTTCGTAGGGCGAAGAATTGCCGACCGAGGGAGGCTGAATTGCTGACACCAGATGAGAATGAAGTTCTGACAAGGGTCGGGCCGGGCACGCCGATGGGCAATCTGCTCCGCCGCTACTGGCAGCCCATCGCCGCGGCCACTGAGCTGACCGCCGACCGCGCCAAGCTGCGCCTGACCATCCTCGGCGAGGAATTAGTCCTGTTCCGCGACGAAGCTGGCGAGTACGGGCTGGTGGCCGAGCACTGCTCGCATCGGGGCGTGTCGGTCTACTACGGGTTCCTCGAGAACGGCTGCATCCGCTGCCCCTATCACGGTTGGATGTACGACAAGGAAGGCAATATCGTCGAGACGCCCTTCGAGCCGGCTCAGTCGCTGCTCAAGCACACCCTCAAGCACACCGCCTACCCGGTGCAGAAGATGGCCGGCTTCATCTGGGCTTACATGGGTCCGCAGCCAGCCCCGCTGCTCCCGCGTTGGGACATCCTGGCCTGGGAGCAAGGGACGCGGCGGCTAGAAATTCGTCCGGTTCTCAATTGCAACTGGCTGCAGGCCGAGGAGAACACCGGGGACGTGACCCACACGTACTTCCTGCACGCCTACACCATGGCCAGCAAGGGCCGGGCGGACCAGGGCGCCGGCTTCGGCCGTCCCTTCTACGAGTACGGCTTCCAGCCCTTCAAATGGGGCATCCTGAAGAGCTGGACGTATGGCGGCGAGCGGGGCGGCTCTGGCTGGGGCAACTTGCTCGTGTTCCCCAACATGCTGCGCCTGGAAGGCGCTATGCACTGGCGGGTCCCTATCGACGACACCCACACCAAGATCATGCGTGTCGAGTGGTGGCCGGCGGGCCGCGCCCCCCGCTACGGCCCTCCTATCGAACCCACGCCGCCAGGCCAGGACCCACTCGTCAGCTACGAGGCGTCCTGGGTCAATACGCAAGGCGAGTACCACATGGACACGTTCTCGAGTCAGGACGGTATGGCCTGGGAGACTCAAGGGCCGATCTTCGATCGCTCGCGCGAGCACCTGGGCGCCTCCGACACGGGCATCATGCTCCTCCGCGAGAAGCTGATGGACAACGTCAAGCGCGTGCAGGAAGGGCTGGAGCCGGACTGCCTTGTCCGCGAGCCGGCCCAGAACGAATGCATCGACCTGGAAGGTTGGCTGGCCGAGCGCGACTATGCCGCAGGAACGGCCGGCACGATTTATGATGGCGTGCCTAAGCAGCGCCATCCAGCCGAAGAAGTTTTCGACGGGCGCCACCAGCAGATCGAGATTTCGTCCGGCCCGGCCCGTCTCGGGGTGGTGGAAGCATTGGCCCAAGCTGGCCATCGAGCCAAATAAGGAGAACAGCATGGCAGACC
>DASXTD010000235.1:0-1761 GCA_036505655.1 Chloroflexota bacterium | reverse complement strand
CCCGTTCTGCTGGAAGCGGCGCCCGTGGCAGTAGCAGAAGAACTGGTAGTGCTCCTTTTGATAGGCCAACGTGCATTGCAGGTGCGTGCACACCTGGTTGAGGGCCTGGATCCCATCAGCGGTCCGCCACAGGAAGAATCCACCCTCGCGCACGTGGGTCATGCTGCCGACCGGGAAGTCCTCGATGCGACCGGCCACGATCTTGCCGCGCTCGGCTGCCGGCGCCTGGTACGGGTTGCGCCAGGCCGTGAGCTGAATGCGGTGCTTATCGGGATCGTACACCGAGCAGGTGACTTCGGTGGCCGAGCGCACACCCATCTCGGTGCGATAGTTGGGGCGCTCCCAGCCACCCTCCTTGAGCCGCTTGTAGACGACCCAGTAGTCCTCTTCAGGAAGCATGAAGTTCCTATGCTGGCCGGCGCCGTCCGGCTTCACCTCGTCCACCAGGACCAGCTCCACGTATGAGCCGTCAGCACAGCGGAACGTGGTGTTGGGTGGGTCGCCAGGCCAGAGGTTGCGGCCGATAGGCTCCAGGCCCATGTCGTCGCGGTAGTAGGTCTCGGAGCGATCCAGATCGCTCACTTCGAGCATCAGCTTATAGAAATGAACGGGTTTATTGACCATTCGACCTCCGCGACATGGACTGTCTGTGCCTCCCCACCTCTGTCACCCTCGACCAAGCGGGGGTCTACCGTCTTTCACTGGTAGATTCCCGCCTGCGCGGGAATGACGGCGGATGACACGAACCACCTATTGGTCTCGGGGGACGGCCAGCTCGAGGAAGTTGCTGGACGGGTCTTTGAAGTAGATCGATTTTCGGGTGGGCGAAGGAGCCGCGTATTCGACCGGCCCCTCGAAGTCCACGTCGTACTTGCGGAGGACTTCCATCGCTGTCGCCAGCTGCTCCTCGGTGACCGGGAAGGCGTGGCGGGGAGTGCCGCGGAGCTGCTCGGGCGGCGGCTCCTGCTCGTGGCGGCGGGCCAGAAAGATGGGCATGAGCGCCCCTCCAATCTTGACGCTGCCTTGCGCCGTGGGCACGCGCATACTCCCGTTACCGTGGCGGTTGATTCCCTGCTTAGAGTCTGCTTGCTGGACTCGCGCGCCCGTACCGCCCGTCGTCGCGGTGTGCAGGTAGGCCTCGGTAGTTTCCAGCGCTCGATGGTCGATGTCGACCTGGTCCGCGCCGTAGATCTCCGAGAAGACGCGGCCGTAGAAGCGCTCGGCGACCTTGAGGTCGTTGCAGCGAATCACCGCGTGGTCGTATTCGATCATCGGGTTGTGCCCCATGGTGCGTCTCCTCTCTTCGGCCGTGACAGGCTACGTCCTCACCCCAACCCTCTCCCAGAGGGAGAGGGGGCGGGACGGTCAGGCCACTCCTGCTGGGATTGGAACCATTATTTTGGCGTCGGCAGGCGTGCGGGGGATGTTGATGTTGGTGTTGACGATGATTTGATCGCCGTCGAACTCGATGGGGTAGGACCGCAGAGGCGGCGTGCCCTCATCGGGGGCGATGTGGGCGCCGGTGCGAGTGAACTTGTTGCCGTGGATGGGGCAATAGAAGCGGTAGTGCTCGGGCTGGTACTGCACGTTCCAGTTGCGATGGGTGCAGACCTCGGAGAGGGCCAGGAGCCCGTCTTTTGGTGCGAACGATGAAGCACTTGGCTGCCTCGATGTAGGTGACCGAGTCCTCCGCGAAGTCCGAAACGCGGCCGACAGTGACCTTTCCCAGCCGAGCCGGCAGGCAGAGATATGCTTCGGCGT
>DASXTD010000234.1:0-10389 GCA_036505655.1 Chloroflexota bacterium | reverse complement strand
CCTTGACCATCCTCTTCCTAACGGCGGCGTTCTTCATCGCCGTTGCCTTCCACGAGGCCAATCACGCCTTCGTTGCCACCGCCCTGGGGGACGACACTCCCCGGCGGGCAGGCCGGCTCACGCTGAACCCTATGCGTCATGTCGATCGATTCGGCCTCTTGATGTTCGTCCTGGCAGGCTTCGGCTGGGGCTACACACCGGTCACCCCTTCGAACCTACGGCCCAATCCGCGGCTCGGATACGCCATCGTGGCGGCGGCGGGTCCGCTAGCCAACCTGGTGATAGCGTTCGCCCTTTCCTTGCCTCTACGCATGGGCCTCCCCATGAACCCTCTTTTGCACCAGTTCCTCCTGGTGGCGATCAGCCTCAACTTGCTGCTCTTCGTACTCAATTTGCTGCCCATTCCACCGCTCGACGGATTCAGCGTTCTACTCGGGCTAGTCGGTAGGCCATTAGCAGAGCGCCTTCGGCAGCTGGAGCAGATGGGACCGGGCATCTTGATCGCCATGATCGTGCTTTCCAGCTTTGTGGGGATCGACGTGCTTGGCTTCATCTACCGGCCGGTCGCGGTGCTGTTCGGCCTGCCCGGGCTGCGTTGACGCAGCTCGGCCCAGCTTATCGGGTCCAGTAGTGGTCTCGGAGCAGACCGCCATCATCGGTCTCGGCCTTATCGGCTCGTCCTTGGGCCTAGCCCTTCGGCGGCGATCGCCCGGGACAACAGTCGTCGGATACGACATCGACACGGCTATAACTCGGCAGGCCGAGCGCACGGGGGCTATCACCCATGCCGTCGGTTCCATTCAGGAAGCCTGCCGGGGATCAGACACCGTGATCCTCGCCCCACCAGTGAACGCCATCCTGGCGCTCCTACGGCAGCTAGCGCCTCACCTGGAGCCGGATACGGTGGTGACGGACACTGGCGGCACCAAAGCCGAGATCGTGACCATGGCAGAAGCGGCTTTCGGTGAGTCGAGTTCCGTCGCTTTTGTGGGTGGCCACCCACTGGCGGGGCGTTTGCGCTCCGGCGTCAGCCAGCCGGATACCGAGCTCTTTGAAGGGTCCATTTACTGCCTTACACCGACACCGCTCACGCCGGCCTGGGGCGTCGAGCGCGCAGCCGACCTGATCGAGACCATTGGCGCCCAACCGTATTTCGTCAGCGCGACCGAGCACGACGCGCTGCTCGCAGCCGTGAGCCATCTACCCTACTTTTCCGCCGTGGCCCTGGTACGTGCGCTCACGGCCCAGAGCGGCTGGTCCGAGATGGGGTCCCTGGCGGCGGGCGGATTCCGCACGGCTTCCAGCCTGGTCGATGGCAGCCCCGCCGTCTGGGCCGATGTCGCGGCCACCAATTCGGGCCCGCTCAGGACTCAGCTCGACCAGTTGATAGCGACGCTCACCGAACTCCGGGAATTGATCAGCTCCGGCGATGGGAGACTCACTGACGTTTTGAACGAAGCTCACACCGCGCGTCGCGCCTGGATGGAATCGCGCGGCGAGACACAGCCTTCAGACCCATCTCCAGAAGCGCCACGCCGATTCCCATTCTTCCGCCGCTGACCCACGTGTTCGGGGAATCTCTCTCCCCCCTCGCGGGGGAGGGTTGGGGAGGGGGGGAATCGGGAGAGTGGAAACTCTTGAGGCAAGGTATTGTCCGCCCAAGACGTGTCACCGTTTCTCTGGCATACATGGCCTTTGTTGGGCTTGCGCTTGTAGCCTGCTCCGCGCCGAGCGGAGCCGCGTCCCCAACCCGAACGGCTCGAACCCCGACGGCCACCCCCGTCCCCATCGCCACGGCCATCATCTACGTGGATTCGAATCGCCAACCGGTATGGCCCACGCCCCCCGCTTCTTGCTCCACTAGCGCGACCGGTTCAGAGCGCCCTGATCTGGGGCCCACTATTGGTGAGTCTCCGCTCTGGCTAGCCAGCCGAGCACTTCCAGTCATTCCCTGGCGCAACGAACTGGTACGTACGGTGTGGGTCGTAGACCGCTCCGTGCCTGGCGACCTGGCGTTGGCTGGGCACCAGCTAGACGGCCCGGGCACGGTGCGCTTCATTCGGGAGGGCAGCCAGCGCCCCAGCGAGCAGCTCGTCGTCCAATCAGCAGGCAGTGTCGGCGCTCAAAGTACTGCGCCCACCGCCGCCCGCTATGCGGATGTGCAGGTCCTGCTCTCGTTCTCCCAGCCCGGCTGCTACGAGCTCCGCGCCC
Organism: Chloroflexota bacterium; assembly: GCA_036505655.1. Classification (GTDB taxonomy): domain Bacteria; phylum Chloroflexota; class UBA6077; order UBA6077; family SHYK01; genus DASXTD01. The sequence continues at coordinate 8,178 of DASXTD010000234.1, read as the reverse complement.
GCCTGGTCGATCTCACCCGCACCTTCATCGTCTACGCCTACAACTAGTCATCCCTCGGATAGTCATCCCTCGGGCGACCTCGCTCCAAGCGGCTAGGCAACGGAGCGGCACAGCAGGTCGGTTAGGGAGCGAACATTTCGCCGAGCGTACCGAGCACGCTCCCAGCCGTCGGTCCGTCCAACTGGCCAACGCGGCGCAGGAGACGGTCCCGATCTACCGCGCGAATCTGGTCCAGTGCTACCCGTCCGCCCCTGCCCCCAAAATGGACCGGAACTCGCCAGGGGTACGCATGGCCGCCCGTTGTCATTGGTGCCACGATTACGGTCTTCAATGCCTCGTTCATCTCATCAGGGGTGATCACGACGCAGGGACGAGTCTTCCGGATTTCACTGCCCCGACTGGGATCGAGCTCAACGAGCACCACGTCGAAGCGACGCGCGCCTACCATTCCCACTCCGCCTCGTCGAACTCAGTAGGGATGTGCGGATCGATCAAGTGGTCTTCTTTTCGCCCGGCCATGGTGTGGGCCGCCTCAGCCCAGCCCTCTCGAACTGGGTGGCTGGACTCGACGATCAAGCGCCCATTCTCGACGGACAACTCCACCACATCGCGAATGCCACATTCCTCGAGAAACGCTTTGGGTATCCGCAGCCCTCGGGAATTGCCTATCTGAACGATGTGTGTGCGCATCGCACTCCACCTCTGATACGTAGTCGGGACGATGTAATCACATTGTAGGCCCGGCCGCTGGGGTGCCAACCGCTAGAACTGGAACTCCAGGCCCCGGCCAAGCTCGCGCGCCCGCTCGAAGGCCAAATTCGCGAGGAGCACGTCACCTACTCCGCCCCGCGACTCCCGAAAGACTGAGATATCGGAAGCACCGTTCCGACCCGGCACGTCGCCCGCCACGATTGCGCCCAACTCCACCACATCCTCTGACCGCAGCCGACCATCAGCCACCAGTTGCTGCAGTGGCGGCGTGGCTAGACCTTGGAAGGCCACCATCGGGTTGGTGTACTCCAGCTCCAGATGTCGGCTGGAAGCCACAATTTGATCGGCTCGTAGATAGACCGATTCGTCTAGCTCGTGCGTCGTGCCCATGGCGTTCACGTGGACGCCCTGCCGGAGGTGCTCGCCGAACAGTACCGGCTTCTGAGCTGAAGTCGAAACCGCGATGATGTCAGCGTCCGCCACCGCAGCCTCGACCGTATCGACCGCCTTCACGTCGATGTCCAGCGCCTCGGCGGCTCGGCGGGCAAATTCGGTCCGGTGCTCGGGTGTCGGGCTGTAGACCAGGATCTGGTCGATCGGCCGTACCGCGCACAGTCCGCGCAGCGAAGGGAGAGCCGTGCGTCCACTCCCCACCAGCCCGATCCGTCGGGCACCCGGCTGTGCCAGCTCTCTGGCCGCCAGTCCGATGCAGGCACTCAAACGCACGTTCGAGAAAACGTGGCTGACGATGGCGAGCAAACGGTTGGTCTGCATTTCGAACACCAACGCCACATTTTCTCCGCCTAGACCGGCGCGAAATCCGATCCGGTTCGCACTCTGGGCGCCACCCCCAACCATGCGCAAGAAACCGCCGCCCGCGGTGGCGTGCGCTCCCCCGAACGGCGGGACCTGGATCACGGTCCCAGCCGCCTCCTCCTTCACCACCGTTTCGGTGACGGCGATCGCGTCGTCAATGCTGATAAGGTCCTGTACATCCTCAGTGGTGAGCAGCAACGTCATATCCCGCTCCCTGCCCGACGCGCATTCTACTGCCGCCTCGCCTCGGCACTCGCTATGATGGACGAGCGCAGCCATGAGCGGAGCGGCCCTCGGCTGCCAATGTCCGAGTTACCAGCATACATGTGGCCGTCAAATCAAAACCGAAACTCATGGGAGCCGTTCACAGCCATGTCCGAAGCCCAGCTCTGGCTGGCCCTTCCACTGATTCTGCGAGTTCTAGGCGACGAGAACACCGAGCAGCTGTTGGATCGGGCTCAGAGCCTGTTGAGCCAGGATCCGGATCTCCTGCAGCGCCTGGTCGCCGTCAGCGCGCGCCTGGAGCTGATCGATCGCCTTCGCGTCGAGCGCATCGTGCAGGGCCAGGAGGTTTATGCCGACCGCGAGTGGCAGGAGGTGGACCAGTTGTGCGCGTATCTGGCCGCCACCTGCATTCCCATTGCCCATCCCGCGCCCCCCACTCGCGACGGTTTCTCCGGGCTCATTGCCGCATTGCCGACCTGGGCCCAGGACTGGCTGGCCGACTGCTATGTCTTGCTGCAAGGCGGCATTGACCAGACCCCCATCGAGCGCTGGCAGCGGCTCCAGGTGGGGACTAGAGCGCGGCGTATCGGCCAGTACTTCGCCTGGATGGCAGATCGTTATCCGCGTCAGGTCGATTTTGAGCCCTGGGACTGGCACGATCGCGCGCACCTGCCGCCGGCTCTTCTCGATGCAGCCTACGAGTTTGTTAGTCTCCACGAAGACGGCGATCTGGGCCGCCCGGTCGAGATCACGGTAGGCGTTCGGAAGGGACTCGCTGAAGTGGAAATCGTTCGCTTCCTCCTGGTTCTCTCGTTGCGGGCCCAGCTGGACCTGGAGAGCCCATTGGCCTTCCTGGATAGCTACTGGGGGTGGCGCACATTTCGCACGTCGGGCTTGCAGACGCTCCGCGAGTTAGAGGCCAATCTGGCCCATCTCAACCGCTGGAGCAGCCAACCGCTGCACCCCCGCTCCGCCCGCGCGGACTTCTCCCTGCTGGCCGGACTCGCTCACCAGGCCGCTACTCAGCTGACTGCTCAAGTCCAGGCGGCAACCCAACACCATGGACTCGACGAGTCCTGCCTGAACGACTATGTTGCTGCGGTGGGACGCATCAACGACCAGATCGATGAGTTCAATCTACGCTGCGCTGACCCGGTCGAACTAGATGGCAAGGCTCAGGCCGAAACCGCCCTATTCTCCACGATCGTCGCAGACCCCGGGACTGCTGACCTCGTGGCTCGTATGGAAACGCTCCACCGCGATCTCAACCGGGTGCTCGACTCCCCTGGTTAGCCATGTGCTTCCCCTATGGAGATGGATAGCTACCGCCCGCACCATGCGAGCAGCCCTCGGAGCAGCACTGCTCGCCTTGCTGGTGGTCGCCGGCTGCGATCTGCTGTCTGGGCCCAGCTCCGCCGAATCCGCCCGGCCGGCCGCTGCCAATCCGATCCCGAATTTCTCCACCCAACCTCTGAGCGGGACGATCATCACGATTTACCTGCCGCGCCTCTTCTCCGATGGATCGCTTGGGCTGGCCGCCGCCCAGCGGGGCATTCCTGCGCAGGATGACCAACTCGCCGCCTCTCTGCAGGCACTCATCCAGGGTCCCAGCGGAGACGAGCGCGCGGACGACTACGAGGTGGCGCTCGACCGCCGTACTCAGGTCGTCGCCCTGCAGCGAGAGGGCGATGCTGCTCTGATGACGTTTGACGAAAACCTGGCTCGCGTGCGCGGCCGGCCCTACTCCGAGCTTGTGTACTGGGCTATCGTCTACACGGCCACTGAGGCTCCGGGCGTCCAGCGCGTCGGATTGCTCCAGCAAGATAGGCCTCTTCTTCAGTTTGGTTACCCTGCGGTCACCATCGCCGCCCGTGCCAGCCGATCCGACGCGCCTTCCTGGGTCTACCCCCGCTAAAATACCTACCTTGTGAATCCCCGATCTTCCTCCCCATCCCGATTCCGTAACGGGATTGGTCTGGCCCTGGTAATTGGTGGCGTTCTTGGTGCGGCCTACCTGGTAGCACGCAGTCGCGCTGCTGTCGCCCGCCAGGCCGCCCGACCAGCCAGGCCCCGCCTGTTCGACTGGGTTCAGGTGGAGGGGCTCGCCACACGCATCGCTCGGCAGGGCGGACGGATGACCCCAGTCACGCAGGTCAAGCTCGAAGGTCAATACCGGGAGATGCTCCGGCAGATTGCCGAGCCGCTCATGGCCTATACCGGCGGTCAGAAGAACTTGTCCGAAGCGCCCGTCAGGGTCCTGGATCGTGAGGGCTGGGTGTTGACCAACATCCCCGGTATCCGGCGTCTTCTGGCGCCCATCGAGGAGGCCTATGGGGACCGCGTGGAGCCCGACGCTCAGCTGCCCCTGGTTCCATTCTTCCCCGCCGATGCGCTGGCCCGCACCGCTCTTTCCGGTGAGCTCGGCTTCCTGCTCGGCTATCTATCGCGACACGTCCTCGGGCAGTACGACATCGCACTCTTGACTGGCGGCGTCGCCGAGCCCGGTGCGCTCTATTTCGTCGAGCCCAACATCCAGGCCACACAGCTCCGTTTGGGCTTGCCGGGCCGCGAGTTCCGGCTCTGGCTCACCCTGCACGAGGCTACGCATGCGTTCGAGTTCGAGGACACGCCCTGGGTCCGGGAGTACCTGGACGCCAGCCTGGCCGCTTACCTCACAACGCTGGTGGAGCAGATCACGGACGGCCAGAACCTGCTGTCGCCGGGGCTGGGCTCCCTATTGCGCAGCGTCCGCTCCGGCGATAGCCTGATCGAGGCCGTCATGTCCGAAGAGCAGCGAGTGCTGTTCTGGCGGCTCCAGGCCCTCATGACCGTCCTGGAGGGCTACGCCACCCATGTCATGAATGCCGTCGGCCAGCAGATGCTGACCCACTATCGCGAGATTTCAGATCGAGTCGAGGGCCGCTGGCAGCAGCGTAGCTCCATCCAGAACTGGATCTTGCGGCTGACGGGGCTGGAGTTGAAGCTCGAGCAATATCGCCTGGGCGACGCCTTCTTCGACTATATCGACCGCGAGCGCGGTGGCGATTTCGCGCGTCGAATCTGGGAGGGTCCCAACAACCTGCCCACCTATCCCGAGCTGCGGGAGCCTGCTACCTGGCTGGCGCGAATCCAGCGGAGCGATCTCGGGATGCACTCAGGAGGGGTGCACGAGTGAAGGCCGTTAAATCCCGCGGAGCGACCTCGGGATGCGCTCAGGAGGGGTGCACGAGTGAAGGCCGTTAAGTCCAGCGGAGCGATGAGCAGAGCGATCTCGGGACGCGCTCAGGAGGGGTGCACGAGTGAAGGCCGTTAAAGCGGATGGAGTGGCCGCGTGACTACTCAGTGGGAGACGACGCACAGCTTCCTGCCCATAACGGCTAATGTCAACAACCAGGACCACCTCACGATCGGCGGCTGCGACGTGTTGGATCTGGCACGGGAATACGGGAGTCCGTTGTACGTCTATGACGAGGCCACCATCCGCGCACGGTGCCGCCAGTACGTCGAGGGACTGAGCCGAGAGATCGCCGACTCGCTGGTGATCTACGCCAGCAAAGCTTGGGCCAACGGCGCGCTCTTTCGCCTCATCGCGGAGGAGGGATTTGGGCTCGACGTCGTGTCTGGGGGCGAGCTCGCGCTGGCCCAGCACGTCGGCTTCCCTCTCGACCGCGTTTACTTTCACGGCAACAACAAGCTGCCCGATGAGCTAGAGCTAGGCGTCGAGCTGAACATCGGGCGCTTCGTCATCGACAACGTCTATGAGCTCGACCGCCTCGATGTCCTGGGCCAGCGGCAGGGACGGAAGATACCCGCTTTGTTGCGGGTCGGTCCGGGAGTCGAGGCCCATACGCATGACTTCATCAAGACGGGCGTAACTGACTCAAAGTTTGCAGTGCCGATCTCGACTGGGCAGGCGGAGGCGGCCGTCGCCAGGGCCCAGCAAGCTCCCGGCATCGACCTCGTGGGTCTGCACGCGCACATCGGCTCGCAGATCTTTGAAATGGCTCCTTACCTGGAGACAATCGGCCTGGTTCTCGACTTTGCCCGCCGCATGCACGACGCCCACGGACTCGAGCTCAAGGAGTTCAGCCCGGGCGGAGGCTGGGGCATCGCCTACACCGGCGAAGACGACCCGTTGCCGACCGACCAGGTCGCCCAGGCCGTAGGTGCAGCCGTCCGCTCCACTACCTCGAATCTGGGACTGCCCGTTCCGCGCGTGATCCTGGAGCCGGGTCGTTCCGTCGTCGGGCAGGCGGGCGTCGCGCTCTATACCGTCGGCAGCATCAAGGACATTCCCGGCATTCGCCGCTACGTCGCCCTGGACGGTGGCATGGCCGACAACATTCGCCCCGCCCTCTACGGCGCCGTCTATCATCCGCTGCTGGCGAATCGCATGACGGACTCGGGCAACGAAGTAGTCACCCTGGCCGGCCGCTACTGCGAGTCCGGCGATGTCCTGGTCCGCGATGCCCAGCTGCCATCATTGGACATCGGCGATGTCGTGGCCCTGCCTGCGTCCGGTGCCTACAACCTGGCCATGAGCAGCAACTACAACCTGGCGCTTCGCCCCGCCGTCGTCCTGGTGAACGATGGCCAGGCCCGCCTCATCCGCCGCCGCGAAACCTACGAAGACCTCTTCCGCAACGAAGTGGAGTGACCGAGAGTCCGTTCTGAATTTGGCGAGCGGCGATGGCGCTTGGCTGGTTAGACGGGCTCGTTCGGAGTTCGCAAGTCCGGTCGGGGCGGGCAGTTTTAGAGGCGGCTACCGAGCGGATTGCCCGAATGGCAGCGGGCCCTGCCCGCCTGCCCGCTACTGGACGATGAGTTGGCCCACCATGCCGAAGCTCTCGTGGCCCGCGATCGTGCAGACCACCTTGAAGGTGCCCGTCTTACTGGGAGTGAAGCTCACGGAGCCCGTCTTGCCGCCCTGGACATCACCAGTTGTGTACTGCTGAACGAGCCCCTGCACGGTCCAGTTGTGGGCCTGGCCCGCGCCATTGGTTAGAGTGATCTGGACTTCCTGGTTCGCCTTCACCGTCACAGCCGCCGGCGCAAACTTGTAATCCGTTGCCTGTACCGAGTACTGCTGGCCGGCACCTGCTCCGGCCGCCTCATAGGATCCGCCGGCCGCTTGCGTCCAAAACCCGGCCCAGCCAGTGATAGCGGCTACGGCTACCACCGCCCCAAAAGCCCTGATGCCGCTGAGAGTTCCCAGGCCCCACGCAGAGGCCATTGAGATCGTGGCCAGTACGACCACCGCTAAGAGCACCACGGGCGTTGGCCAAGGCATAGATCACCTCCCGGCACAGCAAGCAGGTTGGACGCCGAATCCTAACAATCCACAGGCCGAGGTGTCAAAAAACCAGCAGGCCAACCAGGCCCAGCGTGAAACACCAGCAGCTTTCGGCCGGAAGACCAAGACCAGCAGTCTGGAGGGGACCTAATCCCTAAATGCCGCTACGCCAGCGGGCTCTGCCCAGCCTTTTTCGGAGAGCATGATGGGATTGCCTTCCGGATCCTTGATGCGCAACTCGGTCTGGTTTGGCGCGCGCTTCGGGAGCTTCTCGCCCATTTCTTTGAAGCGCGCTTCAAGCGCATCCCAGCTGTCGATCTGGATTCCGATGTACTGGATTCCGTTTTTGGGGAGGATCCCCTCCTCAACTACGTCCAGCCGAATGTAGCCGTCGCTCAATGCCACCGATCCATCAGGCGCCCGATCAACCTCTTCCAGCTCCAGCTTCGACTTGAAAAAATCGGCCACCTCGCTCGGGTGATCGGCTTGCAGCACTACTTGACGCACCGCTGGCAGCCGCTTCTCCTCGCGGCCGAAGTAGCCGCGGGCGGCCAGATCGAACGCGTTGCCCCAGTCGTCATACACCCGCATCTCGGCCGGGCGGCCGTCCTGCGGGTTCTCGCCATGCTTCAGATCGGGCAGACGCGCCAGTGTGTCCTCGACGCTGTCCACGACGAATCCGAAGTGGTTGATCCCCAGCCGCTGGTCCGCTTCTCCGCCGTCGGCTCGGTGGGTGCCCACAATCTCGACATCGCCTTCGCGCGGCTGGATCAACGCGATGTTGAAGAGGCCGTCCAGGGCCATCCGCGCGTACTTCGACTCATAGCATTGCTCGAAGCCGAATCCGCGCTGATACCACTCCAGCATCCGTACCGGTTCCTTGACCATGAAGGCGACGTGCCTAATCTTCGCCAACGTACCCTCCCGCGCTCCAGCTTTGACGCCGAGCTATCGCGTGGATAGTACCACCGCCGCGAAGTAGCGTCAGGCGCGCTCAGTCTGCCGAAGTGTCAGGCGCGACATCCACCGGTCCCTGATCCGGCGCCAAGCCTAGATCGGGCACATTCGGCACCGCCACGCCCGACTCAGCGCTTGCCGAGCCGGCCGCCAATGGCCCTCGGAACGGGAAGCCG
>DASXTD010000233.1:0-5931 GCA_036505655.1 Chloroflexota bacterium | reverse complement strand
ACGCCGGTGGTCCATTTCTCCCTGAAAGACTTCCAGCCCAACACTCAAGTCAAGGGCCGGACCGTTGCTGACCTCGGGGCCGGCAACACACCCATCGACCTGGTCGCGTTCAAGCGGGATGGCGACGAGTATCTGCTGATCTCTAATACCCGCCATCCGCTACTGAAGATCGCCTCGAAGGACATCGATAAGCAGGAAGGGCTCACCGAGCCCAAGCAGCCGCTGGGCGTGCCGCGGGAGTCGCTGTCGCAACAAGGCGTCAGCCTGATGGCGAACCTGAACGGCAGCTACGTCCTCATGATGCAGCAGGACCAGGACGCCAACCTACACCTGCGTTCGTACGCCACGGCCTCGCTATAGGGCTTGCCCCCTCTCCCTTTGGGAGAGGGTTGGGGTGAGGGCGTGACTGTAAAGATCGAGTTGGCTTGGGGTGAGCGCGACGGCTGCGCTTGCCTCATGGTGGGTGGATGGTCACTGCGAGCCCTCGAAGAGCTGCGGGGACTATCTGCGACCGAGCTGGCACACCGAGTGCCCGTGCTCCCGACCGAGCTGCTGGAGGCAGGCGCAGACCCGGCTACGCTGCAACCAGTCGCTGGCCGCCTCGACGTGGGGGACGATGCGCTCTTGTTCGTGCCCCGATTCCCGTTCGTGGACGGGACCGCCTACTCAGTGCTCGTAAATGGGGAATCGCGGACGATCCAGCGGCCGGCCCAATTAGCGGCGCCCGCCACCGAAGTGGTAGCAATCTATCCGACCACTGATGCGGTCCCAGCCAACCTGCTCAAAATCTACGTCTACTTCTCCAGGCCCATGAGTGAAGGCTTCGCCCAGGGGGCGGTCCGGGTGCGTCGCGCACACAACGGCGAAACCCTGAACGACGTTTTCCTGCCCATGCTGCCCGAGCTGTGGGACCCGGAGCGCAAGCGGCTCACTCTGCTGCTCGATCCCGGTCGTATCAAGCGTGGCGTCGCAAAGCACGAGGAGGCTGGCTATCCGCTCACAGAAGGCGTGCCGATCATCGTCAGCATCGACTCAAGCTTTCCCGATGCCGCCGGCCAGCCTCTTCGATCCGGAGCCGAGCGGCGCTACGATGTGGGCCCACTCCTCCGAGAGCAGGTCGATCTAGCCACCTGGCGAGTCGAGAGTCCTCCTGCTGGATCGAGCGCGGGCCTCACGGTTTCTTTCGGCCGCCCGCTCGACCACGCTTTGCTAGAGCATTGCCTGCGGGTAATCGATGCTGGAGGCGCACCCGTGCTCGCCGAGACGACAACAGGCCCGGGCGAGTGGTGTTGGTGGTTCGAACCGGCTTCCCCATGGCGGGCAGGTCGCTATCAACTGGTCGTGGACGCGATCCAGGAGGATCTAGCGGGCAACTCCCTGATTCGTGTATTCGACCGCGACCTCATGCTTGGGAACAACAAGCCCTCGGAAATCCGCGAAATGGCGATCGACTTCACGGTTAGTTGACCAGCAGGCCGGACCCGGGGTTGCCGCGCAGCCTCGAATCAGGAAATAATGACGGCCCGTGACCTCCCGCTTTCGCTGGTTCACTTTTCTGCCTCTGGCTCTGCTTGCGCTTGCCGCGCTCCACGCCTCGGGCGACCCCCCGCTCGTTGATCCTTCCCTAACCGATACTGCGCTTGCGGAAGCCACAGAGCCGGTCGCGGTCGGCGCGGTTGCCGTCCCTCTGCGGATCAGCGACGCTGACCCACCCGCGGTCACCGCTCGCTACATTGCGATCGTAGACCAAGACTCCGGGGCCATGCTGTTCGGCCAAGGCCCCGACGTTCAAGTGCCGCCGGCCAGTGTGACCAAGATCGCCACGACGATGGTAGCGCTCCAGCGGGAGCCAAACATCAGTCGCGTTATACCCATCACCGTTGACGGCGGCGCGATGGCCGCACGGGATGGATCACAAGTCATGGGCCTGGAACCCGGCGAGCAATTGCGTCTGGAGACGCTACTGAACGGCATGATGCTGTGGAGCGGGAACGACGCCGCTGAACAGGTAGCGGTGGCACTCGGAGATGGCTCGATCGACCGCTACGTGGGCTGGATGAACGACCTGGTGGTAGGGCTGGGCCTCCGGCACACCCATTTCGTGAACCCGCACGGGATGGACACCCCTGGGCATTACTCGAGTGCCAGCGACATGGCCTACCTCGCCCGCTATGCGATGCAAAATGCGACGTTCCGGCGCCTGGCGCAGACGCGCCGGGCTGAGGCGGAGGGGTACATCCTTCCCAACATCAACCATTTACTCGAAAACTACCCGGGCGCCGATGGTGTGAAGATCGGATTTACCGATGAGGCAGGGCGGACCATCGTGGCCTCCGCGACTCGTGACGGCCATCGCGTCTACGTGAGCCTCATGCACAGTGGTGACCTGGTTGGAGACTCCTCAACGCTCCTGGACTGGGTGTGGCGGACCTTCAGCTGGAGCACTACCCAGGCATAGAGGGTAGGGACCCATGAAAACCCCGATCCGCGGCGCGACCCGCCTGATCCCTTTCGCGTTGGTTCTGCTTAGCTCTCTCGCCAGCCCCGTCATCGCCTCCGCCCAACCTATCCCCTGGGAGCGATGGCAACACCTCGAGGGTGTGGTCGACGTCGGGAGCCCGCGGTCGGACGGCAAGCTGGTGGTCATGGCGGCTGGCTATTTGTTCCTCGTCTCTCCTGTTGGATCGATCGAGCCGTTCGCCCGCGGGTCAGACGGATTCGCTGGACCAGCCGATGCCGAGCCCTATTTCGTGGTTGCGCCTGTTCTCCCACTCGCGCCGGATTGCATTTTCCGGGTCGATGATGTGTTCATCCTGGATGTCGGCTATCCATCCGGGGTGATTCGGGTCGATGGGGCCGGACGCGCGAGTCATTTCGCGACCGTCCAGGACGTCGATTCGCTGTACGGCATCGCCTTCGACACAACCGGCGGCTTCGGATACAAGCTTCTGGTCACCGGCCAGCATTCCGGCATCACGACGGTTGCCGCCGTGGACTGCCGGGGACGGGTGACCATCGTGACCGATTCCGCGCCGGTAGTGGAGGGTGGCGTGGCCGTGGCTCCACCCGGGTTTGGCTCATTTGGCGGTTATCTGATCGCTCCAGACGAGCTCAGCGGGCTGCTCTGGGCGATTGGGCCCGATGGCGCCGCCTCGACTGTGGCAGTACCGGACCTCCCCACTGGCCGCGACACCGGCGTAGAGAGCATGGGCTTTGTGCCGCCTGGCTTTGTCAGCGGCCGCGGGTTTGCCTATCTGGCCGATCGGGGAACGCCCGGGAACTCATTTCCGGGCACAGATAGCCTGCTCCGCCTGCCCGCCGCGGCCCTGGCGGTGGCGGGGGTGCAGGATGGAGATTTGCTGGTCGCGACCGAGGGCGGCGGCCTAACCGTCGCGATTCACTGCGACTCCATCTGCACATCCACCCAGGTCGCGGCCGGTCCCTCCATCGGGCACATCGAGGGCCACATCGTCTTCGTTCCTGATCGATGAATGAAGCGGAGCGATTAGCGGAACGATCACGAGTACCGGCATCTGAGGGGTAGTAGGGTCAACGGCCGTCCAAAGGGAGCAAGCACCATGAGCCAACTTTCCACTGGGGGGCCCGCAAATAATGCGGAAAAAGCAATATTGGCCGAGAAGCTGAACCAGGTGCACCAGGAGCTGCGCGCGGAGGCCGTGGACTTCCCGTCTGAACTGCGGCTGATTCGCCCGGCCGACGAGGAATGGTGCGCCATGGAGCTGCTGGGACACGTAGCCGAGATGCACTATTCCTACGTCGCGCGCGCGGAAAACTTGATGGCGAGTCCCGGGGCTCCGCTTGCGCGGCCCATGGACCAGCCGGATCGCCTCAACGGAATTGCCCAGGGCAGCGCAGGCAGTCTCGACGAGGCGCTCGCTCGTCTCGAGGACGCACGTCTCCATGCGCTTGCTTTCCTGGATCGGGTTACCCCCGAGCAAATGTCCATCCAGGGCCACCACAGCGCCCTCGGCGACATGACCGTTCGCGACGTATTCGACCGCACGATCGTGGGTCACGCCCGCAACCACTTGAATCAGCTCCGCGAGACCCGTCGCCAGGTCGAGCAGCAGCGGAAGTAACGGCTCCCTCTCCTGCCTCAGCGGGAGAGTGGGGGTGAGGGCGACCTCCACTTGCCGACGCAGCCAGCCGGATGCTAAACCCGCAAGGCTCCAATACCAATCAGGAGGGGTAAAGCCGTCCATGGCAATAGACACACGTACTCAATTGCACGATTACCTGGTTGATCTTGCGAAATCAGGTCGCACCGCCACGTACTCGCAAGCCGCGAGCAGCGTCGGCCTCGACATGCGACGCGGGGCCGACGCCAATGCGTTCGTTGCGATGCTGAAGGCGATCTCCGAGGCCGAGCACAAAGAGGGACGGCCACTGCTCTCAGCCGTCTGCGTCTTGCCCGGCGTCAAACGGCCGGGCCAGGCGTTCTTCGAGCTCGCTCGCAGTCTCGGCCTGCCGGGAGCCGACGGGGATAACCGGGAATTTCACGCAGCGGAGCTGGCACGCGTGCATGCGTACTGGTCAGGCTCAGCTTCGTAATGCAGTTTGCGCACTTCTCGCACATCTGGCGAAAGCCGAACATCTCGCCGGCCGATCGGTACGAGCAGCTGTGGCGGGAGCTGGAGGTCGCGGACCAGGTCGGTTTCGACTACTCGTTCGCGGTGGAGCACCACGTTGATCCGCACGAGAGCTTGAGCCCAAGCCCATCCATGTACATAGCCAGTGCGGCGGCGCGCACACAGAACATGCGAGTGGGCGCAATGGGATGGACGGTGCCGCTCTACGATCCCCTGCGGGTGGTGGAAGAGGTAGTGGCGCTGGACAACCTCACTCGGGGACGACTTGACGTGGGGCTGGTATCGGGCGCGCTTCCGCAGCATTTCATCCCCTACAAGGCCGATTTCGAGCACCGCCGCGAGCGGGCTGTCGAAGGCTACCAGCTCCTCAAGACGGCCTGCGCCAATCCAGCCGGCTTCAGTTTCAAGGGCGAGTTCCACGAGTACGAGGACGTGGCGCTCCAGATGGGCCCTTACCAGCAGCCTCACCCGCCCGTCTGGTTCGAGACCCGCCATCCACCCACGCTGGAGTTTCTGGCCGACGAGGGCATCGGAACGGGCTACGTGCACTACGTCCCGCGCGCTGAGATGGCGGAGTTCTACCGCCCGTACATCGAGCGCTCGAAGCGTGTCGGCCACGTACGCGGACCTCAAGTCAACTACTGGATTCTGGTGTACGTGGATGAGACCGACGACAAGGCGTGGGAGATCGCCGGGCCGAGCTGGATCCACACCTACAGTGAGGTAGTCACCCTCGAGCATCTGATCGAGAACCGCATCCGTCGCGGGGAGCTGGGCGGCGCCGAGCTGCTCCAGCATTTCCAGGATATTCCCTACATGCGCACCCACGGCATCGGCCTGATCGGCTCTCCCGACACGGTCGCCGCCAAGCTCCGCGAGTACGCCCAGGAGGGGCTATTCAACGTCCTACTCGGCGAGTTCAATTACGGGATGCTCACTGAAGAGCAGGTCATGCGCTCCATCCGCCTCTTTGGCGAAGAGGTCATCCCAAAGGTCCGCGCTTTCGAGCCATTCTAGAATCAGGCTGTCGATCATGGCGAATCGGCAACCTCTAAAACGTCATTATGCTCAACTGGCACCGTCGTATACACTCGTGGCCTGTCTAACAGAGGAAGGGGCTCACATATGGAGCAAATTCCTGTGGTGAGTCTTCCAGGAGAGGTCAGCCAACTCTTGGGCGGCGCAAGACCCATAAGCGTTCTCTGGCAAGACCATAGCGCCCTCGCTTTCATCGCGCGCGGGCGGGAGTACCGAAATGAGTTCCATATCGATCCTAGCGACGAAATCATTTACGTGCTCAAGGGATCTGGACGTGTTCACT
>DASXTD010000232.1:0-2803 GCA_036505655.1 Chloroflexota bacterium | reverse complement strand
GGTCAGCAGCGGCGCCATCGACGTCCGCGACGACGACCTTTCCGCCCTCACGGGCGATGCCCATGCAGTAAGCGCGGCCAATTCCGTGTCCGCCACCGGTAACTATCGCGACTTTTCCCTCTAGCAGCACGGATCTCTCCTTCTTGGCCCGAAGGCCCCTCTCCCTAACGCTCCCCCGCGGGGGGAGGGGACGGCTTTAGACCGTAGAAGCGGGCGGGGTTGTCCCAGAGGATGCATCTTTTCAGGTTGTCGTCGATATCCTCGCGCGCGCGGAAATAAGGGAGGTCGCCGCCGAACTGGTCCCGCTCGCGCTCGTGGGGGAAGTCCGAGGCCCACATCACCACATCGGGCCGGACCAGGTCGAGTGCGTAGGGCAGGGTGCGCTCTTCGACCTCGGCGGTAAAGAATACATTGCCCGAACGCAGATGCTCGCTGGGGCGCCGCTTGAGCTTGGGCGCCCGGGAGCCGAATTTCTCGAAGTCCTCGTCGAGGCGGTCGATCATGAACGGCACCCAGCCCAGTCCGGCTTCTAGGAACGCGACCCGCAGCCGGGGGAACTCGTCGAACACGCCCTGGAACATCATGTTGGTCATCTGCAGCATCTGGGAAAAGGGGTGCTCGAGACAGTGTGCTTCCGCAAAGTTCTCAAGTCGATCAAGGCCCAGATTGTTCGAAACGCCGCCATGAATGGCGATGGGGACGTCGAGCCGCTGCGCCTCGTCCCACAGCTCATGGAAGACGGGCGAGCCGTACAGGGGAATGGTGTTGTTGGTAACCGCGGGTAGCACTCCACCCACGAAGCCCAGCTCGCTTACAGCGCGGCGCAGCTCCTGGGCGGCCGCCGTAGGACTCTGCGGAGGTAACAATGCGATGCCCTTGAGGCGAGGGCTCATTCGCGTGAACCGATCTGCGAGCCAGTCGTTGTAGCCCTGGCAGAGAGCCGCCGCCCAGTCGGCCAGCTGGCCGTTCCCGAGCGCAAGGCCGGCAGTCGGGTAGAGCACGCTCAGATCGATGCCCTGCTCGTCGAGAAAGCGGATCCAGGCGTCAGCGTCCGGGTCCTCGCGCTTGTTCTTGCGGGCCAACCCTCGCTGCCAGCCATCGGCGTTGAACAGGGGCCAGGTGCCGTGCCAATCCATGTCGGAATACGGCCCTTTGATGTGCGCGAACAGATCGTCGTGCTGCTCCATGATGTGTCCGTCCGCGTCAATCACCTGGTCTGGCATCGTCCCCGCACCTCCGTTACCCACTCCGCCCACGCAGCGTACCGCAGTGGGTGGCAGCAGTGCAGCGATTCTTGACTGCGGTAGGACGAGTAGCGAACAATCGCGTCGGTTAACACGAGCCGGGGGCCGTTCATGTTGCTAAGGGCAGACGTTCGATGGATTCGGGGATCGATGTGGATAACGGCGATTGGGATGGTCGTGGCTTGCGCCGGACCGGGTTCGTCAGGAAGCGGTGGGCAGGCGGCTCAGCAACCGGTGGTCAAGAAGGTGATCTCGGCCGCGGCGCCGGGCAACTTTCACACGGTAAGCAGTCTCCTGGCGGTAAGTGGGACTGGGACGGCGACGCCCGGCATCGCCGAGAGCGCCAGATTGCTGAACCCGGGCCTGACCGGCGTCGGGCAGACGGCTGACCGCGATGCACTACTCGCCGAGGCGGTGCCCACCACTGATAACCGACTGTGGAAGGTACTGCCAGATGGCCGCATGGAGACGACCTGGCATATTCGTCCCAACGTGCTCTGGCACGATGGGGTTCCGTTTACGTCGGATGACCTGTTGTTCACTGCGAAACTGGTAGCGGACAAAGACCTCGGAGTGCCCCGGGATCGTCGCTTCGACCTGGTGGAAAACGTTGAAGCACCCGATCCGCGCACGATCACGGTTACCTGGAAGAAGCCGTTTATCGAGGCCGATCAGCTGTTCGGGAGCGATCAGTACGCGCCACTGCCTCAGCATTTGTTGGAGCAGCCCTTTACGAGCCAGCGAGCCAACTTCCTTGAGATTCCGTATTTCACCCGCGAATTCGTGGGCACGGGCGCCTTCAAGCTCGGTGAGTTCGACCCGGCGTCGCATGTGACGCTCGATGCGAACGATCGGTTCGTGCTGGGCCGCCCGAAGATCGACCAGATCGTAGTCAAGTTCATTCCGTCGCCCGAAACGCTGGTGGCAAACGTCATTGCCGGCTCGGTCGAACTGGTGCTGGGGCGGAGCGTCTCGCTCCAACAGGGCGCGACGTTGCGCGAGCAGTGGCACAACGGGACCGTGTACATCATCACCGCCGATCCGCGCGCCCTCACCCCACAGCATCAAGATCCGACTCCCACGATCGTGAAGAACGTGCAATTTCGCAAGGCTCTGTCGTATGCGATCAATCGAGAAGAAATGGCGCAGTCGCTGGGCGCCGGGCTGGCGCCGGCGGCGCAGGTTGGCATTGCACTGGAAGATCCGCTCTACAAGGCGGTGCAGCCAGGGCTGGTGACCTACGAGTACGATCCTCGCAAGGCAGTCGCGATGATCGAGGAGATAGGCTATTCGCGGGGGGCCGACGGGGTGCTCCGAGACAGCAGGAATCAGCCGATTCCAATTGGGCTTCGTGCCACCGAACGCGAGGTGAACATCGGTGTGGTGCTGGCAGCGGCTGACTACTGGAAGCGGATCGGCATCCAGGCCGATCCAGAGATCGTCTCGGAAGCCCGCGTGACGGAGCGCGAGTGGTACGCCCGGTTCCCGTCGTTCCGCACTGGCGGCGGCGGCTACGCGGGGCTGAGCACGCTGGACCGAGTGCGGCCGGAGCAGGTTCC
>DASXTD010000231.1:0-2749 GCA_036505655.1 Chloroflexota bacterium | reverse complement strand
GGAGCAAGGTTCAACAGCGGCAACGCTGCCGGCACGACCAGCAGCCAGGCGTGACGATACCGCCACAACACAAGCGCGTAGAACCCGAGTCCGCACAGGACCAACAAGCCCCAACGCGGGAAGAACCATGCCCAGGCGCCCACGCCGAGCAGCAGCAGCACTGCAGCGATCTGGCGCACCGCCTGACCAGCTCTCACGCGAGACGCGGGCCCACTCTCGCTTGCGCCTCGGTTCGCTTCGACCGAAACGGCGGGGGCCCCGTGGCCATCGGGCTCCGGGGTTGGCAAAGTGCGGCGCACCTGCGTTCCCAACGAAACCCCAACCACTATGCCCCAATAGGCGCTCAAGATCTCCAGCAGGTCCTGCACGCTGAGCACCCCGTGCAACAGGGGCAGCCCGACGACCAGAAAGGCCAGGGCTCCGGCGATGGTCCAGCCCCTGATCTGAGCTTGCTTTTCCGCGAGGGCATACAGCATTCCCACCGGCACCCACAGTATCAGGGACTTCAGCGCCAGGTAGACCTGCCCCGGGAGGGCCTTGAGGTAGCCGCCAGGTGAGTCGATGTGCCACCCGTTGGCCAGATCGAAGAGGGACGCGTCGGGCGCGAGGGGTACCAGAATGATCGCGACGCTGACGGCAGTGATGACTCCGCGGGCGATCGCTTCAAATGGCTTCAGCCAATTCCCCAACCTGAGAGCAAGGGTTGGCGGGCAGAGCCATCCGAGCGTGATGCCGAGCACGATACCGACTTGCTGCATCACGAGATCGAACGTCGACCAAGGGCCCTGCAAGCCCATTTGATGAGGCATGACTGCCGCCCCGACGCCGACGATGGTCCAGGCAGCCCATAATCCGGCCGCGTGGCGCAGCCGAGATTCGAAGGAGAGCACTGAAGCCGAGCTCTGGCACAGAATGCCGGCGAGCAGCGGGACGAGGAGTTGACCCAGGTGGAACTGGATGCCCCCTCCTTCGACCGCCTCTCCCGCGGTCGGGACCCGGGCAAACATGGCCAGCAGGCCCACACAAACGAGCCACCCCAGAACCGCGATGCCCAAGGCCATGAGCCGTTCAGGCCGCGCTGGAGCGGCGGACGGGACCGTCGAATTCATTATCGCTGACGGCCCGACGCCTGCTGCGGCATGGCGTTTCCACGTCCGCTTTGCCAGAGCGGGATCAAGATCCGCAGGCAGAAATATCCCACGAGTCCGCCGAACGTCTCGAGGAACCAGTCCGTCGTGTCCGCAACCTTGCCGGGGAGAAACAACTGTCCGATCTCGATTCCCGCGGCGGCGCAGGCGACGACCAATGCGCTCGCCGCATGCAGCAGGATGGCTGGGACCGCGAGTCGACGCCGGATGCCGGCCGCTCCGACGGCGAGCAGCGCGCCGAGCGGGAAGAAGAAGCCCGTCTTGTGGAACACCTCCGTTACGGCGCGAAACTCGGTGCCGAAGTAATACGCTTCGAACGGAACCCGCTTCAACGCCGCCAGCCGCCCATGCACAAATCCCCAGTCGGTGCTGAAGTCGAAGGGATACCAGAACACGACGATCAGCACACCCGCCCAGCCTGCGAAGGCAAGGATCCACAGCAGCGCGAAGTAAGCACCGCCGAAGTTGATCGCTCGTGGCGATCCCTGGTTACCCGTGCTCGGTCGCAGCCAACGCGCGAGCGCGACGCCGATCGCGCCCCCGCAACCCGCCATCAGGACATCTGTGGTGGAAGTGACCCGTGAGTACACGAATAGCTGAAGAACCTCGATCGTCGTCGCGCACGCCAACACGTAGAGAACGATCTTGCGGGCGGGGCGGGGCGACGAAAGTTTCCACAGGAACGCCGCCGGAATCCAGATCACGATATCGGCGAGCAACGCGTACGCGCGCTGGGCACCGGTTTCGTAGACGGCGCTGAAAGGCACGAGCAGCACCTTGCCCTCCTGCCACTTGTGGTAGATCTCGATGAAGCTGATCGTCAGGTCCAGAGGCAGGACGCTGTAGCCGAACAGCAGGAAGAGATAAGCGTAGAGAAGACGCTCCGCCGTACCGGTCGGCGTGTGCGCCTCGAACCATCCGGCCAGCCAACGCATGACACGGCCACCCGTTGACCACCACAACACGGTACCGATGACCGCTCCGATGCTCTCGGCGATGATGTCATTGAGCGAGACCGTCCGTGGCGGGAAAAAGATCTGCGTGAATTCGATCGCCACGCTGAGACCAACGCAACCGGACAGGACGAAGCCCGAGGCGAGCGCTTTGGCGATCCACCCGCGATTCGGCCACAGCACCCCAAGCCACAGGAACGCAAACGGCACGAAAAGCAGGATGTTGGCGACCCAGTCGGCTCGCGAGCCGATGCCTAGCTCGAGATAGGGAATGCGCTGAAAGTGCTCCCACGCCTCGGCCAGCGGACGCGGGCGGAATTGCAGCGGGACGAGGCTGCCGTAGATGACGAAGGCCGAATAACCGAGAGTCAGCCACCACAGCAGATTTTGGCTCGACGCGGCCGGCGTCGCGGGGTCCCCGGATCGCCGCGCGACGACGTCTTGGTCGTCAATCGAAGGCATGCGCTTGGTTGTCGTGGGCCGGCATCGGTGGTCCGATCCAGTCAGTGTCGGTGCCGCATCTTAGTCGGGTTTTCGTTCGAGCCGCGGAAGCCATCCCGGATTAAGGTGTTGACATTGATGTTCTCTTACCGTTGAAGTGGTCGACATGCTAGACAACCTAGTGACGCGCCTGTCGCGGTGGGGCCT
>DASXTD010000230.1:0-5356 GCA_036505655.1 Chloroflexota bacterium | reverse complement strand
CAGTACTCCACTCCATCCGTTTGCCCCCCAGCCTCGATTTCGGACCCGATTATCATCGTTCGTTATGGTTAGCGCGCAGTCTTTTGTAGCCGAAACTGCGAGGCCATGGTATCACCCCCGCGTGATAGGGCTGTTGATTCGGCGGGCCCATGAGCACACGGAGGGACAATGCTGACGAGCGAAGAAAATGAGCTGCTGTGCCGCGTGGGGCTCGGCACCCCCGGCGGTGAATATTTGCGACGCTACTGGCAGCCGGTGGGCCTCTCCACCGAGGTGACGCCGGGCAGTAAGCCGCTCCAGGTGCGAGTGCTGGGTGAAGACCTGGTCCTGTTTCGTGACCAGGCTAGCCGGCCGGGGCTGCTTGGACTCCGATGCTCGCACCGTCTAACCTCTCTGGCCTACGGCCGGGTGGAAGATGGTGGCCTGCGCTGTCCCTTCCACGGGTGGGTATACGACGTGGAGGGCCACTGCCTGGAGCAGCCTGCGGAGCCGGTTTCGTTTGCAGATCGGATCCGCCACCCGTCGTATCCCTGTCAGGATCTGGGTGGGCTCATCTTTGCCTACATGGGCCCGAAGGAGCTGATGCCGCTCCTGCCCAACTACGAGGTTCTGGTGCGGGAGGATGGGACGCGCCAGAACCGCTACTGGCCGATGGACGGCAACTACCTACAGCACGTGGAGGGTGCCCTGGACACGGTGCATTTCTCGTACCTGCACCAGGACAACTGGTCGCAGGTCAAACACAAGCTGTCCCAGCTACCCAAACCGCAGCTGGAGTTCAAAGAAACCGAGTATGGAATCTGGCAGAAGTCCTGGCTGCCGTCCGTACAGGTGGATCGATCGTTCTGGGTCTACACGTACTTCTTCTTCCCGGCTGGATTCCTGCGCGTACAGGACAGTCTGGCGGGCAGCCAGGGTCGGGTGGGCCCGGAAGGCGGCGGGGACGTCAACAAGTTCCTGTCGTTTTACGTGCCCATCGACGACACGCACGTGCGGCGCTACCAGGCCGCGTTCGCACCTTTCAGCACGCACGACAAGCCCTACGAGTGGGGCGACCGCATGAATTTCCTCCACGCGAGCGCGGAGAACGACTACTTCCGCGATTACGACAATGTGGACACCATCTCCGGACTGCGGCCGGTCACCTACCAGACGCCTGAGGGGCGGATCAACGGCTTCGGTAACCAGGACATCATGGTCAACGAGTCGCAAGGGCCGATCGTGGAACGGCCGCTCGAGCATTTGAGCCCTCACGACCACGTGCTGGCGGCGATGCGCACGATGCTCTTGCAAGCAGTCAGAGACGTGCAGGAAGGCCGCGATCCCAAGCACATCATTCGCGATCCGGAAGAGAACGAGATCGTGTACATCCGCGGCGAGGATGCGCTCGAGGCAGTTTGAAGGAGGGCTGGGCAATGCACAGTACGTTCACCTCCGCTAAGCCCATCGCGCGAATAGGGGTGGGCTGGGCGGGCTCTTATGTGATGACCCGGGCGTTTGCCCGTTGGCTCCCCGGGGAACCTCCCGTGGCGCTGTTAGCAGACATGAACAACCGCATGGATCTGGTCGCATCCGGTGAACTGGACCTTACCTGGTGTTTCCCGATGTCCCGCGTGGAATGGGCGTATCAAGGGCACAAGCCCTGGCCGAACAGCCCGTGGAGCGGCCCGGGGCTCGCTAATCTGCGGCTTGTGGCACGAATAACCCGCCACGACTGCGAGATGATTGCATTCGCCCCCTGGTCGCCCGTACAGAGCCTGGCCGAGATCGCGCAAAACAAGCAAGTGCGGATCTGCCTGCGGACCGACGAGCTCTACGAGTGGGAGAGCGCCATATTCCAACAGTACGGTTATACGCTGGACGACATCGTCGCGGGTGGGGGCAAACACTGGCACATCGCACCGAATGCCTGGGAGATCGAGAGGGACATCGCGGACAAGACGGTGGACCTGATCATCGGCCACGCCGCGTACACTGCTCCCTTCCGGATGGTGGGAGAGGCCGGCTTCCACTACGTATCGCTCGAAGAGCCCGTGCTTCAGGCGCTCGAAAAGCTCGGCTTCACTCGCCTGGTCGTCAAGCCTGGCGACTATCCCTACGTAAGAGAGCCGATAAACACCGTGGAGCTCAATGACCAGGTCATCGTTTGCCGGGCAGACGTGTCCGACGACGTGATCTACGAGATCACCAAGAGCATCGACGCGCACAAAAAGGGCATGACGGATGCGGCCGGCGGACAGGTGGACCCAATTGTGAACCAGTGGGAGACTAAGGTGGTCCCGCTCCACCCGGGTGCCGAGCGTTACTATCACCAGGTGGGTTATATCAAGTAGCTCCCTACCGCTCGCCAATGCCGCGCCCGGCGGAATTCGCCCGAGCGGACGGGTAGATTCCCGCTTTCGCGGGAATGACGGACCTGGCAGAGCCGGCGCTTCGGGCCAGCCCGTCCCGGTTGAGTTCAGCAGACGCGAAGGTTAGACCCGGACGGCTTCCCCTGAGCGGGCGAGGAGGGCGTCTACCTGCTGGCGGGCGATTTTGTGGATGAGCTCGCGGTCTGCTTCCGGAGTCGCCGCGGGCGGAATCCGCAGAATCGTGTTGCGACAGTAGGTCGGAATAGAGAGCCCCGGGCCCGCCACCACGCGCGTCGGGTCCTCACCCCGCTGCACTGCTCGAATGCCCTCGCGAAGTAGCTTGCGTACGAGCGCCACCCCGCCGTCGGACGTCGCGAGATGCTCTCGTTCGTGCACGGCGATGGCCCGTTGACTCTCCTGCGCTTCGTAGTCGCCGGGCTCGCGCTGGCGGTCCTGGTAGCTTCGGTCCACCGAGTCCGAGGTGCGCAGCTGGCTGCTGGTCGGGTTGCGGGGGGCGTTCTCGGGCACATAGCGGAACTGGAAGCCCATGGTGTGCGTGTCATCCACGGGGACGGTCCAGGCGGTCATGTAGGGCGGGCCAAAATCGATCTCGTGGTCGGGGACTGTGCTGGTGGGGGCGAACTGGTCCACGTTGGGCATCATGTAGTCGCCCAGCCGCACCCAGACGAACTCGCCCACTCGTCGCGTGTGAATGCTCATGACCCCCACCGGGCTTTCCTGCCACTCCAGGACCCGGAGCCGGTAGTCGGCCACGATTTCGCGCAGGCCCTCTTCCCAATGCTCCTGGCCCACGCCGAAGTACTGCTCCATCGTCGCTTCGGGGTTGGCGCTGGGGCGGTACTGATTCAGCTTGGCGCGGTTTCCCTCCGGGTAGTGGAGGAAGACGAAATGCACGACATCACCATTGTTTTCCGCCAGCTGCAACCAGTTGCAGTCGTAGATGTAACGCTCGTCGGTCGTTCCGGCCGGAACCATCCGATAGCCAGGGAGGCTAAATGAGTCGTACATGGGAAACTCGGGCTTGAGCTGAGGCGGGCCCATGTAGGCGAAGATCATGCCGTTGAACTCGTGGGTGGGATAGGCACCGTGGAAGATGACGTCTTTCATGCGGCTATCCACGGGCTCGCCGGGGGTCTCGAGGATTTTGCCATCGACGTCATAGAGCCAGCCGTGGTAGCAGCAGCGGATGCCGCAGCGCTCCACCATGCCGAACTCGAGGGACGTGCCGCGGTGGGCGCAATGGAGCTCCAGGAGGCCGATCTTGCCCCGTCCATCACGGAACAGGACCAGATCCTCACCCAGGATCCGCACGGGCTTGGGCAAGTCATTGAGCTCGCTGGTCAGGCCGATGGGGTGCCAGAAGCGCCGCAGGTACTCCCCTCCGGGGGTGTCCGGGCCGACCTGGGTCATCTCGAGATCAGGCTCGGGAACTGTTCCGTGGAAGTAGCCGCCGTACGGTTGGGTGATCGGCTGGTTCGGCATCGTCGCCTCCGCGGTTAGCTGGCCAACTCGCTAGTTGTGAGAGCGAGTATATGCCGCACGATTCCACTGGGTGCCGTTCGCTCACGTCCGATGGGCTGGATGCCATATCACGCTTTGTTATGCAAACACCCATAACGCCACACTAGATCCAGGGGCTTGACCATTCTGCTCGCCTTGCCCTACATTCGCGCTCAACTGAAGGCAACTGAGCGGAGCGCTATCGGGTACCGACCCGGAGACTTCGCCAAGCGAGTGCCGTTAAAGGAGGCATGATGCAAACGAGTCAGACTGAGACCGGCTATGTGCCGCCTGACCTCCAGATTCGCGATAGCTTCGCCTATTACCGCTGGATGCGTGGCGAGGGGATTCCGATCCACTTCGACATCGGGGGGATGGCCAACGTCACCGCGGTTGCGCGCAAGCCCTGGGCCCGCACCGGCAAGGGGCTGGGCGCGTTCCTGGAGTTGAATGGGACCTATCAGGCCGAGCGCGGGATGTTCGTCTGTGAGATTCCGCCCGGCGAGACCCTGGATACGCAGCATCACCTGTACGAGCAATTCACGCTGATCTTGCAAGGTCGCGGGGCGACCGAAGTCTGGCAGAAGGATGGCCCCAAGCGCACGTTCGAGTGGAGCAAAGGCAGCCTGTTCGCCCCGCCCAAGAATACTTACTACCGTATGTTCAACGTGGGGCGGGAGCCGGTCATCTACCTCGGGGTTACGACGGCCCCCAAGCTCATGAACGGCACGTTCGCCGGCTGGTCCCGGGAGGCGGATGCCGCGACGGGCTTCGAGTTCGTTTTCAACTGCGACTACGACTTCACCGAGATCTACGACGGGAAGGAAGACTACTTCAATCGGACCGAAAGCCGCGAGGTCATCGGTCGCTACGCGGCCAGCGTCTGGCACACCAACTTCATCCCCAACGTGTTCGAAGAGCATGTCGAGGACCTGGAGCAGAAGGTTGCCGGTGGGCAGCTCACCGGTTATCGGATGGCGGGTGGCTTCCCCTCCGGCCACATCTCCGAGTGGCCGGTGGGGCGGTATCACAAGGCCCACTATCACGGTCCGGGTGCTCTCTTGGTGGGACTGAAGGGCAAGGGCTACGTGAACTTGTGGCCGAAGCGGCTTGGAATACACCCCTGGCAGGACGGCCACACGGACGAAGTGGCGCTGGTCGAGTGGGGCCCCAACAGCATCTACGCTCCGCTGGACGGTTGGTTCCATCAGCATATGAGCTCGGGCAACGTCCCGGCCCGCCACGTGGCCATCTATGGCGCCGGCGGCAGCCCGTTGTCCACGCACGTGCCCGGCGACGGCGGCGATGAAGCCAGTATCCGCTACATCCCGATCCGGGAAGGCGGTCCGCTGATCGATTACGAGGACGAGGATCCCGAGGTCCGCCGCTACTTCATCGAGGCGAATCGCAAAGAGGGGGTGGAGTGCACGATGCCCCCGGTTACCTACCGCACGGACCCCGTCAAGCTCCCGATTTAGGTCCTA
>DASXTD010000229.1:0-2073 GCA_036505655.1 Chloroflexota bacterium | reverse complement strand
GCGGACATCGCGAGCGCGCGGGGCATCCGGACCTTTAAAGCTCACGTGATGACCTCAAACGGGCGCATGTTGGACGTGTTTCGGAACTCGGGTTTCCTGATCGAAGTGGCGTCCGGCAACGGTGTCGTCCACCTTACTTTTCCCACCGAGCTGACCGTGGAAGCTCTGGAGCGGTTCGAGCAAAGGGAGCAGATCGCGGCATGCAGCGCTTTGGCTGCCTTTCTCAAACCCAGCTCGATCGCCGTGATTGGCGCATCGAGAAGGCGAGGTACGCCAGGCGGCGAGGTCTTTCACAACCTGTTGGCCGGTGAGTTTCGAGGACCCGTGTATCCGATAAATCCGGCCGCTGAGTCCGTGCAAAGCGTGGCTGCGTACCGGTCGATCGGAGACGTGCCCCGTATGGTCGATCTGGCAGTGATCGCCGTGCCGGCCGATCAGGTGCTCGAAGTGGCTCAGGAATGTGCCGAAAAAAGGATCCACTCGTTGCTGGTGCTGTCAGCTGGATTCGCCGAGATAGGCGGCCAGGGGCGGGAACGGCAGCAAGAGCTATTGAGCTTCTGCCGCCAGAACGGCATGCGGTTGATCGGCCCCAACTGTATTGGTGTGACCAATACAAGCCCCGCCGTGCGGCTGGACGCCACGTTTGGTCCCCTGGCTCCGCCCCGAGGCCGAGTCGGCTTCATGTCGCAGAGCGGGGCGCTAGGCATTGCGGCCATGGCCTATGCGGCGCAGAGAGGGCTCGGAATCTCGAGCTTCGTATCGGTGGGCAACAAGGCGGACATCTCTGGCAATGACTTGCTTAAGTATTGGGAGTCCGATCCAGACACCGACGTGATCGTGCTCTACCTGGAATCCTTCGGCAATCCCAGAAAATTTGCGCGGATCGCCCAGCGCGTGGGCAAGCAAAAACCCATTGTGGTGGTGAAGAGCGGACGCTCACCAGCGGGAGCGCGGGCTACCTCTTCCCACACCGGCGCGATGGTCGCCAGCTCGGACGTCACCGTAGACGCGCTGTTTCGTCAAGTGGGTGTGATTCGGACCGACACCCTCGAAGAGCTGTTTGACGCGGTCACGCTCTTGGCCAATCAGCCGCTCCCAGCGGGGCGCAGAGTGGCTCTCATCACCAATGCTGGCGGCCCGGCCATCCTATGTGCCGATGCGTGTGTTGCCTCCGGCCTCGACGTCCCTCAACTGTCCCTGGAGACTCAGGCTCGCCTCCAGGAGTTCTTGCCGGCTTTCGCCAGTGTGACCAACCCGGTGGACATGATCGCCACCGCCACCGCGGAGGACTACGCGCGCACGCTGGCGGCGGTGGCCGCCGATCCGAACATCGACTCCATCATCGTTCTTTTCATTCAACCATTGGCCACCCGCTCGGAGGACGTTGCCAAGGTGATCCTGGATGCCGCCCGTATGCTCGAACGCCACAAGCCGGTCCTGGCGGCCCTGATGTCCCTGGGCGGCTCGGTGCCTTCGCTCACCGCGGCCGATGTCGCCATTCCGACGTACGCCTTTCCTGAATCGGCAGCTGTGGCGCTTGGGCACGCGGCCCGTTATGCCGAATGGGCTCGACGACCGACCCCGTTACCGTTCCACCCGGCGGATATCCGGGTTGGTGAGGCCCTGGCACTGGTCGCCCGAGCCCGCGACAGAGGCGCTGACTGGCTCGATCCGAAAGAAGCCGCCGATCTGCTCGCTTGCTATGGGTTGCCGCTTATCGAGCAACGGCTGGCAGGGTCAGCGGAAGATGCCGGGCAGATTGCCGTGGACCTGGGCGGACCGATCGCGCTCAAGGGCATGGCTCCGGGTATCGTGCACAAGACGGAGGCTGGCCTGGTGCGATTGAACCTGGAGGGACGGGACGCTGTCGCCCAGGCTGCGCGGGACATACTCAGTGCAATCGATATCGGCGATAGGCCCGCGGTGCAGCTCCTCATCCAGCGCATGGCGGCGCCCGGGGTCGAGATGCTGGTCGGCGTGGTCAACGACCCCCAGTTTGGGCCCCTGATCGCGTGTGGGGCCGGTGGCGTGCTGGTGGAGTTGCTCAAGGATGTCTCGCTGGGGCTCACTCCG
>DASXTD010000228.1:0-7706 GCA_036505655.1 Chloroflexota bacterium | reverse complement strand
GAGACGCGGATCGGCGAGATCTTGCTGCAACAGAAGCGTCAGCCAAAATCCGACGTCGGCCATTACGGCAGCGCCCAGGTACGCTCGCAACAAGTGCAGTGGCCGCCGCCAAGCCTGCGGCACACTTGCACGGGTGGCGTTGATGCCGTACGCGAGAAACAGGACACCACCGATGAGCCAGACCGGCACGAGCGAGCTGAAGCCACTCGGCCAGTCCGCCGCTGGCCGCCCGATCGTCGCGCGCGTGGGCACCGTTACGTCCCAAAACACCCAAGCGGTGTCGCCGGCTTCCAGCTGGTACGTGTCACGCCGTGCCATGTCAGTGACAACCCTACTGCTATCACCGACCACATAACTCATCCGGAGATGCTTGCCGCCGCGATGGTATGCGCCGGTCACGACGCCCTGCGCTGAATCCGCATGGGCGAGGAACATGTGCGCTCGGAAGGCGTCGACGCTGTATGGTGCGAGGACGAACAGTGATACCGGCATCAGAAAGACGAAGGCCTTGAGAAGCGCGACCGGCGAGTGGCGCACATGCGCAAAGGCCACGACCACCTCACAACCCAAGTAGCCGCCCACGGCCGCACTGAGGGCGATGAGGAACCAAGCGAACCAATCGGTAAGCACGCCTCGTTCGCTCAGCAACATCAGCCCCGCTCCGATTCCCGCTCCAGCGGCGATGCCGATTCGCAAGGCGCTCAGACGGCGTCCCTCGCTCATTTCATGTGACATGTCCAGTCCGGCGTTGTTGCGGCCTAACGGATCGCGCTTAAGCTGCGGCCTGCGGCGGTCGCAGACAAGACGCCTCGATGATGGGACGCGCGCATGCTACTGAAGCTCTTCCCAGGCTTTGCACGCATCGACCGCATGGGCGCTGTCCGATGCACCGAGCCCCGCCCGTATCGCGGTCTGGGCGAAGCGGAACGGCAAATGAGCAGCTTTCCCCGAGAGTGGCTCCGCCGACCGACTCGGCGTGAATGCAACGTGGACGGCCTGCAGTGAGTGGAAACCCGAGTACTGAGCGCGTACAAACGTCGCGACCTGCATGGCGAGCACTGCCTGGCTATCGCAGGGCGCTCGGAGGAGCGGCGAATCCGCCATCGTCACCGTGAGGATGAGGCCGTCGGTGAGGGTGACCCCAACATGCGTACCCGCATACTCGCGGTTGAGGGCACGGTCCAGCGAGAGGAGGTTGCGGACATCGCGACAGGAGGTCGTGAGCATCACGACCAAGCACAGCATAGGATATCTGAGAGGCATGCGACCCCCGTCCACGACCACGCGGACGAAATCAAGAAAGATCGAGCTCATAGTTCGCGTCAGTTCGTGATCGCCTTGATCAGCGCGCGGGGTGATCCCGCATGTCGAACGCGCAGTTTCGGAAAGCCAGGACATTGTAGGAGCGGGCCGTTTCGACGAAGCCCAGCGACTCAATGGCTGCGAGCATCTGAGTGGCGCGCTCAACGCCGGTGAAGCGCGGATGTGTCTCAAGGATCAGCGTCCGGACATGCTGGCTGAGGAGTCTCCCCTCCTGTTCCACCAGATGCACCTCGGCACCTTCGATATCGGCAACCAGATTGATGCGCGCAAAACCACTCTCCTGGAGCAACAGCGCGAGGGTTGTCGTCTTCACGTGGACTTGCCGCTGCCCCACCCCGTCGACCCTGCTCGATGCGAAGGAATCGATCGCTAGCGCGATCTCGGGACCATCGTAGGCGAGCGCGACATTCCGGATCTGGAACTGACACCGGTTGATTCTGCGGTTGGTCTCGAGCGTCGGAATCAGGTCCGGATTCGCTTCAACAACGGTATGGTCGCGGGGGTGAGCCAGTATCCGGTTGATAATGCACGACACGACCCCGATTCCACCGCCCAACTCGATGACTGGAAGCTCAGCGACCAGGTGTTGGCGCACCAGTGCGATCTCCTGGGACTCGTGCAGCCCAAGATAGAGCAGGCCCTTCTCGCGAGTGGTAATGAGTGGGTTGCCGACCGAGAACGTGAGGCCGTCGAGGGTCACGCGGTTGCCGCCCACCTCGACCAGTCGACCGATGACCGAACGGGCGTGGAGCCCGGAGCGGTCGAGCCTGCGGACAAGCGCGGCCACCAGGGCTGCGGGCCGCAGCTTCCAGAGCCTCGCGCGCCAGCGCGACAGCTTCATGCGCTGGTTAGGCCGCACCCGAAGGGACTTGGGCATCTAGGGCAGTAACTCGGGCGGCCGCCGCGGGCTGTCAGCTTCAAGCGCTGGTTAGGCTGCTGCCGGATCCTGCGCCGACGCCGCAGCATTGTCATGGCTTCGGAGTAATGAGGATCTCGACGTTCTGCCTCGACCTGCCGTCCGGAACGGGGCGCAGCACCCGCAGCGTCTTGTTTCGAATCTGGTGGATGGAGCCCGGGCCCTCGGTGACATATCCGATGTCGCCATGGAATGCCGGTTCTTCGATGTAGCTCCCAGCCTCGAGCGGTAGCCGGCGATCGCTTCGCCACTCGACGCGCATAGCCTTGTCTAACAGTGTTGGGCGCAGCGAATCGATCAGGACGAATACGTGGGTACCGCTCACCTCCGACGCGATCGCTTCGACGCCCACGAGGAGGCGCCATCGAATCGGATTGACCGCACTCGCGAAAACACGACCGTGTTCCCGGGCAACGAGAGCGGTGCCGATCGTTGCGATCTGTTCGACGCGAGAATCGCTTTCCCCGAGTCGCAGCAAATGCTGCTCGCTCGGCGTCTGCAGCGGGAGCCAGTGACCGCCGCCGTCAGTCGTGCGCCATAACGCAGGGCGGCCTTCGCGGCCGCTCGTTGCCACGTACGCCGTTGATGCCGACACGCGATGCAGCAGGTTCACGTCCTGCATCGCCTCGGGCACGGTCATGGCTCGCCAGGTTATGCCGGCATCCACGCTCACGAAAAACCCTTCCGTGTCGCGCTCGCGCATGCTTCCCATGACCCACACCGATCGTCCAATGGCTCCGATCGCGTTGACGTGGTACAGACTATCCAGACGTATTGCGGACCACGTCGCACCGTCGTCGTTGGTCCGGTACAGGACAGGCGCGCCTTCCATGGGGTAGCGCTCTGGAAGTCCAATGATGACGGTTTTGGCCCCTGCGAAAGCGATCTCTATGCCGATACGCAGCTCATCCCCTTCGACGGGATCGGCTTCTCCACCCAGTACGCGCCGCCACGGGCCGCCGAACGAGTCGGCGACGAAAAGCCCTCCGCTTGCAAGCCACAGGCGCCCGTCCGGCGCGACCCCAAGCTCGGGTCGCCAATTGCTGTTGGGCGCGAAACCCGCCGGAACCGTCACTGCAGTTGGGCCGTGCCGCAACGTGCGATGATAGTCCGACCTGGGAGCGGAAGCGGGGGGCATGGTATCAGCGAGCCCCGTCCGCGTCATCACGAAGCTACCCTCCGCTCCGCAGCAATACATGTTCTGCCACCATCGGCCACGAATCGTGTCGGCCCGGATCCGACCGAACAGCGAAAGCGACCCGTGCGTCATTCGAGGGATGAATGTGATCGCCACACTGTCTCCCGCGGGCACGCTTCCCTCAACCTCGTGCAAAAGGTCGGGGCCATCGCCGAACACACTGGTGCTCACATCATGGGCGACGGGCCCGCCGAAGAACGGCGTGAAGTCCACTTGGTGCAACCCGCGCACGATATGAACGAGGGAGTCCATATCATCGTCCGGCTCGGAGGGAAGGTAGCGCGGCCCAAGATTCACGGCGCCCGTGACGGAACGCGCGTTCGGTTTGGGCTGCCGCGCCCCGGGCGAATCGAGCTGGAGCGTGATGCTCCATGGGCCACGGAGATCGCAGCACGGCCGCGGGACGCGCTCGAGCCGCAGGTCACGAGCCACGACTTGACCGATAACGCCGCTGACCGTCAGTGACGCCTCTCGATAGCCGGGTCTTCTGAACTCGAGCGTCTCCGCTTCCGTGGCGAACGAGCGCAGACAGATCCAGCCGAGGGAATCGGTCTCGGCGACCGCCACCATGGTGGACGCGATGGCATTGGTGATCGCTCGGCCTGTGACTGCATCGGTTACGCGGACAGAAACCGCCCACGCGCCGTCCACAGGGCGACAGACCGGCTGCCGTGCTGGTAACCCCCGACTCGCGCACGCGGCGAGCAGGATGGTGAGTGCAAGGCGAATGCTCATGACCACACCCGTCGCAGGCCGCCGCCTAACGAACGCGCTTATGCGGCGCGCACAAGAAAGATTCATTCCTTAATCTACGCGCGCCGACAGCCTCAAGCGCTGGTTAAGCGGGCGTCAAGCGAGACTCGTCTGGCCGGAGGCCAGCCGCACGGCGGCCAAGTTTTGCACGCAGGAGCGCGCGCAACGCGCTCTGGTAGATTCCCTTACCAACTGCGCGTTTTGGTACGTAAAAGGCACACCGCTTCGAGTAGAAGAACAGAAAGAACTCATCTGTCTCGGCCGCCTCGACGAAGGTGTCCCACCCTAACGTAGTGGTCGCTGCCCCTCCGGTGATGGAAAGGCCGGCGTCCGAGAACTGGTAGACCTGAGAGCCACGAAGGTTGGGCGTTTCCGCGTATGCGCGCCTCAGCTGCCAGCGCTGTATCCAGGGCGTGACCAACTGCAACGTCAGAAGGAAGAGCGCGACCAGGCCGAGCAGCCACAGATCCTGCCACGGGACCCCGGTGGCGAGATAGAGCGCCGCGAGGGCAAGGAGGAGCGGCCAGATAGCCCAGGCTATCCAGGCAAAGCGCTGCCGCCGCTGCACGGCACGGCTCGCTCGCACCGTCTCAGCAGAATCGATTTGGAACTCGTAGGTGAGTGGTGCGGTCATTTCCTTCTGCCAAGATAGTCGTTCCCGCCTAACGGATCGCGCTCAAGCTGGAACGGGCTTTCTACTCACATACTGGTTCACCCTCTCGGCGAGCCGGAGCAACTGGAGTTCTCCCAATGAAGATGGCGCACTTCTTGGGACTGTTAATGTTGGTAATTGTTGCCGTCCAGCCGTCGCTGGTAACGGTAATTGGACCGAGCACGTTCCCCGTTGTTACCACGAAGTTGTTGAGCCTCCTCGTGTATTTCACTGAATCGGCGAAGTAGGCCTCTTCGGCTGTCACGAGATTACGCAGGTCGCTCTTCATTGAGGCCTCGTATGCCATCTCCTTCGTGTTGGCAAATGTGTTGGTAAATCTTGGAATGGTGATGGCAAAGAATATGGCTCCAGGAACAATGGCAATCGCGAGCCAAGTAAGAAACCAATACCACATCGCCCGATAAACGCCCCACGTTATGGCGTTCTTGAGCTCCGCGATATTGGCGACTGTGACGTGATCTTCGCTCCCCCTCAAGCTCGGGCTGACCATTGTGAGCCCCCTTTGGCTAAAGCCGTAACAGGCGCTAATGCCGTCCCTAACCTACGCTTGCTCAGTACTCGCGTGCGGTTGCCTTTTCATCAGTCTGACAACTGAAGCGATATCTCTTGTTGCCAACGTAGACTTGACCTGCTAGTAGGGCGTTTCGCCCTTCCGGCGATAGATATGAACGCGCACGACCGCCTTCAATGTGTGGATTTGCCGTCACAGAAAGTGTGCCGGTAATTCTTGGGCGGTGGTGGGCTGGGCCTAAAAACCGGCGGGCGAAAGCCCTTAGAGGACGGGCGGTGAAGCGGACTGCCCAGGAGCGCCGGGAGATCACCCAAGCCGCGCCGGCCCGGTGGAAGCCTACAACGGAGCGGCGCGACCTGGGTGCGAACCGGAAGCGACGTTAGGCACCCGAGCGGAAGTCTGAGAACGCAAACCGATACGCATTGGCCTGTGGATCGTACTCCGCATGGAACAGTCGCGGGTAATTGCCTTCCATGCCGGGGATGGACGGTATCGGCAAATCGAAGGACCGCTTCTCCAGCAGCATGGCCCGCGACAGCATCGGTTCGATGAAGATCGGCTTGCCATGGTAATACCCGACGACCATGCTGCCGCGGAACGTCGTCTTGCTCTCGAACTCCGTGGTCAACAGGCTGTGCATGCCCATCTGGGGGACGCAAATGCCGACCAGCGTGCTCACCCCCGTCAGCTGGACCATCGGCGGCGGCAAGGGCTCGTCCGGCAAGGAATACCCGGCCGGCAGCGCGGCCGGCTTTGTCGTGTCCAGGCAGTCGATCCCGGACCGTTCGGCCGCCGGGACTGTGTAGAAATGGAAATCGAAGTGCGGGGTCATATAGGTGGCGGGCGGATGTCCCATCGGATCCCAGAACATGGTGAACTGGGTGAAGCCACTCGCCTGTTGCGCGGATTCAGGCAGCTGCAGTACGGCAGTCGGGACGGGTGGCCAGACCATCTGCCCTTCCCCCTCCGGCGCGTTCTCGATCGCGGCCACGGGCAGCATCACGCCCACATCGACCACTTGGTGTCCCTGCATCTTGGCCGAGGTGCAAACGTGCGCCTGGTAGGCTTCGGTGCACTCGCCGTTGACTTCGACGACCGGCTGGTGTTTGGCACATGCGCCCAGTCCGAGGACGAACGCGACGAGCGTATATGACCCAATTCGCTGCAGCATGAATGCCCATCCGTGTGATATGAGGGGTTATCTGTGACAAGCGGGGTATAAAGGTGCGCTCGATCATGCACACAAGCAAGCGCAGGTTTTCGGGCGCTCAGCGCATCACGTACTCCACCCGAGTATGGGGCAGCGCGTTGGCGATCACCGCCATCTGACCGAAGGCGGCACTCGTGCTTCCTCTTCCTCCCCTCCAAATCGCATCGCTTGCGGGGCCATGATCCCTTTCAAGTTACCCATTCCACCCGCCTCAAGAGCGATGTTTTGGATGTTGTTGTAATCATCCGAGTCTCGCCATTCCCCTCGGAGAATGGCAACGCTACCGCCAGGCGCGGCCTCCGCGACGAGGTGGAGTCTAAGAGTGGTCAGCGGGAAGTCCTGGAAATCAGTCGAGAAGGTCGGGCAGTTGATCCGAGTAGACCTTCACAGCCCGTGCCTTCTGGGGGATGGCCTGGGCGATTTCTGGTGGGGCAAGAGGAACAGGGGCTCGGGCGGTGACACACGCAGCACCACCGAGTGTAAGCCAGACCAAAGCGCGCTGCAGTGTCGTGAAGGCGGATGGCACCGTGGATCTCCTGTGGGTGAACGCCTACGCTAGCCCCGACCTTTCAAGTGCCCATCAAGCGGTGTTTTCAAAGTAGCGCGCGGATTGGCCTCGAAAGAGGAAGTAGAGAATGGGAAGGAAGATCACGGTATGCATCAGCACCTCCACCCATGAGTGGAAAACGCTGAGCCCAACGTGGAATACCATCCATGCGACGAGGAGCCACCGTGCCCAATTGTGGCCGCGCAACAGCCACACCCCTCCGACGATTGCGAGCGATCTGGTTATCCAGGCCGGACCAAAATCGGCGAGACCATCCGCCTTGAGCTTGGCGACCTGAGCAGCGCCCGATGTCACGAGCGGCCACCAGTCCTTGAGCAGACCAGCGGCACCGACCGCTACGAAGCCCCACGCGATGATGGTGATTGGGCGGGGCCGTTGCATCATGGAGACCTCCATCGGGGGGAGGTACCCGGGGCCGGCACCGCACCCCGGGGACCAGGTCGGGCGACTAGAGAGGGAGAACTACTTCGCCACGACCGTTTCTACTAGTCCGGTGCCGACTACCAGGTCACGCTGAAGCTGAGGAAGTTCGTTCCACCGAGCGCCCCCAGATT
>DASXTD010000227.1:0-3365 GCA_036505655.1 Chloroflexota bacterium | reverse complement strand
GAATGGTGGTGTAGAGCGTGGAGTCCTTGGCCTGGACGTGACACCCGTAATTGTTGCAGTGCCCGCAGTAGACGCAGGCTGGGCGCTCGGCGATGCGGGTATCGAAGGGCTCGGGGGGGCGATAGGGCTGGGAGAGGATGCCGGCTGGACTGATGAAGGGATGGTAGCCAAGCCGACGTGCGCCCTCGGCGGCCAGCTGCATACGGGCTGTTTCGCGCAATGGAGGCAATGGGTAGCCGCGATTGCGATGTCCTTCGAACGGGTTGATCCCGGCCTGGCCGGATACGCCGAGCTCCCATTCGAAGCGCTCGTAATATGGCTCGAGATCGTCGTAACTGATCGGCCAATCGACCACGTCGTAGCCGCGTAGATCTGCCTGGGCCCGTTCGGCCAAACCGCTCGCTACTTCGCCCGAATAGACGTTGAAGTCGGCCGGGTAAAACCGAGACGCCTGGCCGGTCCAATGCATCAGCGCCCCACCGACCGCGTTGAGAGGACTAGTGGTGTAGCGAATCTGCGCCCGCTGGTCAGGCCCGGTTCGATAGGTGATGGGTTCGTGGCGCACCCAATCGAGCTCATCGTGGCGCACCACGAACCGGATCGAATCGCGCGGTGCGTAGTCCTCCAGGAGCGGCTCTGGGCCGCGGTCGAAACCCACCACCTTGAGCCCAACGGTTGTGAATTGCTTCGCGAGGATACCGCCGATGGCGCCCATGCCGACCAGGACGACGTCGGCAATCTCCTGGTTCACGGGCGCTCTTGCTCCGGCACAGGATCGTCGGCGATGGGGGGCAATTCCACCACTCGGTTGATGAACGCGTCCGAATATCCATGCCGCTGGCCGGGGAAGCCGACTAGCTGCCAGCCGACCAGGTCACGGTTGCCACCGTACTGGGGCTCGCCGAATATCCCTTCGAGTACGTGGCGGCGCAGGGTCCGGAAGAAGTCGTCGCCTTCGATGACGAGATCGATTTGTCCCGCTTCGAGGGCAATCAACAGCGCGTCCTGGGTGGCTTCGCTGAGCTCGGCAAAGTCCTGGCCGAATTCGGCTTGACTGTGCTGATTTAGCTGGCGCAAGCCTCGCCGATAGCGGCTCAACAGATGCTGATAGGGACCCGCCAATGCACGATCGATGTAGCTGACGGCGCCGGCTTCAATGGCGCCGGGGGTGTCGGTGGTCGGGAAGATGCGCTCAGCGATGGCTTCGAGCGCTCGCAGCTCGCGGGGGGTTAAGGCGGTCATGCGGGAATGGAGCATTGGCCGCTGGGCTGGGATCGAAGGGTCACCACCGCCCGGTCGGGGTTGAAGATATGCGCTTCGGAGGACCAGATAGATTCGGGCTGGAGGCCCTCCCTCGCACCGGCCAGGCACGCCCAGCTCAAGAACTCATGCTGCCCGGCGTCCTGCGGCGGCTCGTTGGTGTGCGCGCAGCCGATGCCAAGAATTTTAGTCATAGTGCCCCCCTCCTATCCGGGAAACTCCCAGAATTCGATGTCCTCTGCCTCGTTGGCTGGGCCTCTGAGTCCAGCTACGTGGGCTGTCGCGCCGATGTTGTAGTAGAGCGGGGTGGACGGAATGTCCTCGCTATACACGCGGGCCATCTCCACCATGCGGCCGTTCCGCTCGTTGCGATCCAGGGTCGTGTTCCACTGATCGACCAGTCGATCGTAGGTGGCATTCGACCAGTTGCTGCGATTGTTGCCGTTCCAGCGGTTCTCTGGGCTCGGAATGTAGGCGGTTCCCAGGATCGGCAGATTCCCGCCATCCGTAGTGAACATGGAGGTAAACGAGGCTCGTGCCTGGCCGTCTTGCGCTTGCGCCGCGGGCAGGACGAACTCGGTAAAGGCGAACCCGGCGGTGTGCCACCCGGCCACCATCGTGTTCATGACCGCCTCGTTCTGCGGGCCGACGATCACGCCGATCTCGGGCGTGAATCGACCGCTCGTGGCGCTGGTGTAGTTCCCGTCAGTGCCTTTGGAGTAGCCGGCCTCGTTCATGAGCTGCTCGGCTCGCCTAAGGTCGAAGGGATACTTGGAGATGGCGCGCTCCACGGCGGCGAAGTAGTCCACATGAGGTGGGACGGGAGTGTCTGACAGCACGGCTTCCCCGTTGAACAGCCCAGTGTTGAGAGTGTCCTTATCGACCGCGTGTGCGAGGGCGCGGCGAACGCGCACGTCGAGCAGGGCTCGACTACCGGGCGCCACACGCTCCGGGCTCATCTGATGCTCAGTGCGTCGCACAGGCGAGCTCGGGCTAGGGCGGTTCTTCATGACCACCCCGCCGCTTGACTGCGCCGCCCACTGGCTTTTCAGGATGATGCCCTGGGTGAACGGCAACGAGTTCGCCACCGCCAGGTGAATTTCTTCAGCTAGCAGGCCGGCCACGACCACGTTCGGATCGCTCACCGGGATTACTTTGATCCGGGGAATCTTGGGCTTCCCCCTGACGTAGGCATCGAAGGCGGATGCTTCGAGAAAGGCGCCCGGCTCCCACCGATCGATGCGATACGGGCCCAGTCCGACGTATTCAGCTCGCCAGAACGGCAGGCCAGTAAATGCATCGTAGTTGAGGGACGCTTGGGCCGCCCGGAAAGGCTGCTCCAGGAGGTGTCGAGGGAGAGCCTGGAAGGCTCTTGCATCGACCGCGCCGGCGTCCGGGAAGGTCTGCCGCCAGCGGATCATCAGGGTCTGTGCATCGAAAGCAGAGATTTGGTCCATGAGAAGCTGGGGGACAGGATCGGCCGCCGCCAGCACGGGCGTGGTGTACACCTGCCAGGCGAATACAAAGTCCTGTGCTTCCAAAGACGTTCCATCGTGCCAGATCAGGTTCGGCTTGAGCTGATAGATCGTCTCCATGTGACCATCGGGGAGTACCTTCCAAGTCTCGGCGTTGAGCTGAGGAAGAGCCTCGGCCAAGAAAGGCTGCGGGACGTCGTGCTCGTCGAGGCGCGCTAGCCCCGCATTGAATAGCGTGTGGGGAGTGACGTTGAAGGTGGCCGGGAGCAACGTCTTGGCCGCCGCGGTTGATGCCTCCGAGCGAACCGATAGAACGAGCGTGCGGTTGGACTGCGCGGGGCTGGACTGCGCGCTGGTTCCGGGCTGTGTGGGGTTCGAGGTCGGTTGGCCGCAAGCGCTGAGCAGGATAACCAAGGAGAAGAACAAAGGGGACGCCCTCACCCTATCCCTCTCCCAGAGAGAGAGGGAGAACTGGCTCACGCCGAGGGGGCTATGGAGCTGCGCACTCGGGCTGGAGGTGCTCCCTCCAGGCGGGGGACACCATTGCGCGCAGTACCCGGCGGCACCTCGACGGTCTGGAGCTGCGAATCGAACACCTGGTCCTGGGGATGCGGCTTCCCGTTCGCGAAC
>DASXTD010000226.1:0-7917 GCA_036505655.1 Chloroflexota bacterium | reverse complement strand
CCCCTCTCGGATTGGGCCCCGGGAACGCTCCGCTCTCACCAGGACGAGGCCCAGAACGCCAGGGCGCCTGCTATAAATGCGCCGCGCCGCGCGATGCCCGCGGCCTCCTTCACGCGCTCGGCGGTGAGTCTGCGGTCTCCGTCTCCGAGCACGTAATGCCCCACCTTCTCCAGGCGCACGCCCAGCACGCCCGCCATGGCGGCCATGGGCCAGCCGGCATTGGGGCTCTCGGTCCGTCCATGGTCCCGGCGCGCAATCTGCCAGGCCGCCACCGGGTTGAAGCCCCATCCCCCCAGCGCCAGTAGATAGGCGGTTAGCCGCGCCGGCGCCCAATTAACCAGATCATCCAGCTTGGCGGCGAACTTGCCCAGATATTCGAACCGGCCGTGATAACCGATCATGGCGTCCAGCGTATTGATCGCACGATAGGCGAGCGCGCCTGGCACGCCCAGCAAGACGAAATAGAACAGCGGCGCCACGAACGAGTCGCTCAAGTTCTCCGCCAGCGATTCCACGGCTGCTGATACGAGGCCTTCTTCCGAGAGGTCAGCGGTTGGCCGAGAAACCAGCGCCTGGGCGGACGAGCGCGCAAGGTCCAGCTGCTCGGCGCCCACCTGGTCGGCGATCCGGAGCGCTTCCTTCTCCAACTGCCGATAGGAAAGGCTTATCTTGAGCAAGGCGGCCCCGACCAGCAGGCCCGCCCAAGGCTCGATCGCTTCCAAGTACCGGAGCACCACAGCGCTGCCAAGGCCCACCGCCAGCACGGGAATGATCGTCAGCACTGCGCCGTAAACGAATTGGCGGCGGGTGCCGGTGGCCGGAGCGCGTTGCACGAGAACCTCGATGGCGCGCCCAAACAGTGCCACGGGGTGCCAGCGACTGACCGGGTCCCCGATGATGCGCTCTAGTGCTAGAGCCCCGATGAGTACTAGCCAGCTATTGCCCAGCATCGCTCTTCATAGCTACGCCGGCCTCGGCGAAGGTCCACATCTGGGTGGCCAGCCGCGCCGCCGCCTCCACTATCGGAAACGCCAGCGCAGCGCCCGTACCCTCCCCCAGGTGCAGCGACAGGTCGAGCAGTGGCTCCAGCCCGAGATGAGCCAGGGTCACGCTGTGGGCT
The DNA here is from genome assembly GCA_036505655.1 of Chloroflexota bacterium. Lineage (GTDB taxonomy): Bacteria > Chloroflexota > UBA6077 > UBA6077 > SHYK01 > DASXTD01. The sequence goes on along the minus strand of DASXTD010000226.1, from coordinate 6,797 downwards.
GGCTCAGTCGACCGGTGGCCAGCGATCAGGTAGGGCCGCACGGCTGGGGCCAGCCGGTCCGCGATGAGCGCCGCCGCTCCCGCGATCACTCCATCGATTACGACTGGCTTTTGACGCGCCGCCGCACCCAACATAATGCCTGCCATCACCCCGATCTCGAATCCGCCCACCGCCACCAGCACCGCCAGCCCGTCCCCGGGGTCCAGCCGGTGGAGCGCCAGGGCTTGTTGGATGACTTCACGCTTTCGGACCAGCCCCGCGTCGTCCACGCCAGTGCCGCGGCCCACGATCGTGTCCGAGTCAGCGCCGGTTATGGCAGCGATGATCGCCGCCGCGGAGGTCGTGTTGGCGATGCCCATGTCGCCCGCTGCCAGCAGGCCAGCCCCGTCAGAGATCAGATCATCGGCGATGCGTATGCCTGCCTCGACGGCAGTGGCCGCTTGCTGGTGGGTCATGGCTGGCTCGCGGAGGAAGTCGGCCGTCCCCGGTCCCACCCGCACTGGCAGGACTCGCTCGTCGGCGTCGGCGGGCGGCTGCGCCACGCCCGCGTCCACAACTATCACGTCGGCGCCAACGGTCTGGCTGATGATGTTGATCGCCGCATGGCCTGCCGCGAATAGGGCCAACATCTGGCCAGTCACCTCTTGGGGGTAGGCGCTTACGCCTTCAGCCGCCACGCCATGGTCGCCTGCGGCCACGACAACGACCTTGCGGCCTACATCCAGGTTGAGGGTGCCAGCGATGCCGGCCAGCTGGACCGCCAGGTCTTCCAGCCGTCCCAGGCTGCCGGTCGGCTTGGTCAGCTGGTCCACGCGTTCCCGCATGGCGGCGATGGCCGCCTGATCCACGGGCGGGATCTGGTTTGCAGTCTCTTCCCAGCTCATTTGTTTATTTGTTTATTCCAGCCGGACATTCTTCGAGAAGTCGTAATCGCGCGAGATGTCGCTCTCGAATACGGCCTCGATGCGATCAGGCGGGTACCCCTCGGAATTGGCCCGCTCGAAGAAGCCCAACATCAATCGGAAGGCCGCTTCCGCGTGATCGTGGCGATAGCGGCCGGGCATGGTGTCGTTGACCCAGCCGTGCGGCGCATCGGGGAAGATGCGGACGTGATAGTTCCGTTGCGCATCCTCGAGCGATGCGCGGAAGCGGCGAACATGATCAACGGAGATCAGGTGGTCCCGCTCGCCAAAGACTCCCAGCACCGGCGCCTGCGACCGATGGATCAGCGCATCCAGAGCTTCGGGTTGCTCGCCAGTGACGTCCCACTGGCGCGTATCCAATCCGCCATACACCACGACGCAGGCTCCTACCTCGGAACGCTGGGCAGCGATGATCAATGGGTACCGGCCAGTTGCGCACACGCCGATGACGCCAAACCGCTGGGGCCGCCAGCCTAGGGATTCCGTGATCTTGCTCATCGCCACGTCCAGATCGGCGCACACCTCGGGGTCGTTGGTCGCGGCGCGCCCCTCGCCGCGTGCGAGGCTTTCCTGGTCTGGCTCGCGGAAGTACAGGTTCGGCGCGATGCAGGGATGGCCGGCCTCGGCGAACCGCCGCGCCAAGTCGCGCGGGTGCTGCACCAGGCCGTACCGTTCGTGCAGCAGGACCACCGCGAGGGAAGAAGCCGGAGCGCCGGGCAGTGCGACGAACGCGTTCATGCCGTTGGCGCACTGAACGTCGGCTGTTTCGAGGGTGCCTTTCGCCATCGCGCACGCCTCCAATCCCACGATTGCGAGAGTGTATCAGGCTGGCGAGGCCGTCGGCTCCGTACAATGAGAGGCTTCCGAGAGGAGACGGCTTCTGCCAGCTTCCTTTATTACCATTGCGGCGGTGGCCCCCCCGGGCGCTGCCCCTGAAGGCCTGTCGCTCGTCAGCGGCGCGCGCCGCTCCTGGCTGTGGGGAGGGCGCCCGGAGCCATTCGCGGTCTGCCTGAGCGTGCGCGGACGGCGCGAGCACGTCGAAGATCTCCTCCGACGCGTCGATGCTGCGTTCCACGCCACCGTGCGCCGTTCCCTCACCTCAGGCCTTATCCGCTCGCTGCTGTCGCTTCATGCGGGCCTCCGCGAGATCAACCAGGATCTGCCCCCAGAAGAATGGACCTGCGCGTCGGCAGTGGCGGCTGCGCTCAGGCCCAGCGGCCTTTATGTGGCCCAGGCGGGCGAGGCGCTGGTGGGAAGTACCCGCCTGGGCACCGTGTGGGCTCGCTCCTGGGAGCCCGATGAAGAAGAAGCCGCTGCCGCGGTGTTGCTGGGCGGAGAGAACGCTCCCACCATCACCACCGAGTATTTCGAGCTTGAAGAGGGCGATGCAGTTCTCCTGCTGCCCGGGCTCGTCGGGCACGAGGCCAATGAGGAAGCGTTGGCGGCCGCCCTCGAGTCCCGCCCCGATCTGGGGGCCATTTCCACGCTCCTGGAGCCCGCCAGTCCCGACTCCAACGGGCTGGTTGTATGGTGCCCACCGGCGCAAGCATCTGCGGCAGCCGTCGTCGCACCTTGGAGCGCCTGGTCGACGGCCCCGGCGCCCCGAGTGCCCATGCCGCCGCCTGCCGCCTCGGATCGGGCTGGGGTTAGTCGCCGCCGCTGGTGGGCCTTGGGCGTTGCGGCTTTGGCGGTGATCGCCGCGTTTGGGGTCCTCGCCGTGGTCAGCCGGGTCGCCCCCGACACCACGGTGGCTGAGGCCAACTCCCTCGTGCAGCAAGCCCAATCGACGCCGGACCAGACTCGAGCAGCGCGCCTATTGAATGACGCGGTGGCCATGCTCCAAGCAAAGGCAGATCGGAATGCGGACGCCCATGATGCGCTCATTCAGGCCCAGGCCGCGCGCGATAGGCGCCTCGACATCGTCCGGGTGGGCGGCGTGGAAGCGTTTCCCCTCCCCGCCGCCGATACCCATCGCCCGGTTGGGCTGTGGAAGAGCGATGGAGATTTGCTCGTGCTCGATCTGGGCGCACAGATGCTTTATCAGATGGACGAGCAGGGCAGCCGCATGGGAGCCCTACTGAAGCCGGGAGATGTCTACGCTGGCCAACCGGTGGGCACGCTCGTGGCGGCCGCCTGGTCTCCGCCCATCGGCTCCGACTCCGAGGGACGATTCCTGGTGATCGACAACTCGCGCAGCATCATTAGTATCGAACCCAGCGGCGTGCGCCGTTGGTCCCCGCCCGACAGCGATCAATGGGATCGACTGGGGCCAGCCGCGGCGACGTTCGACGATCTGTATCTGCTGGACGCGGGTCGGAGCACGGTCTGGCGTTATCCAGCTCGCGTCGCCCTGGCCCGCTCCACAGTGGCGGTATCGCCTCAGGATGAGCCCCGTTTGTCTCAGGCCATGGATCTGGCCGCGGGCGGCGACCTGTTCGTGCTGTTGCCGGACGGTATCATCCACCGGGTCGCTCCCGGGGCAGGACCATTACCGTTCGATGGAGCTGTGCCCGGGCAGGCTCTCGCCAACGCGGTGGCGCTCTACGCCCATCCCGACCTGGATCGAGTCTGGGCACTGGAACCGAGCGCGGCCCGAGTCGTAGAGTTCACTGTGGATGGGCACTACGCTCGGCAGTACGTTTTCCCGACCGATGCCATTCGCAACGGCGTGTCGCTCGAGGTCGATGCTGCTGGAGGAAAACTGCGCATTCTGACCCCTGATTACATCGTGACCGCCCCGATGAATCCCGCGTAAGCGGCATCGGGCGGCAACCCCGAGGGGAGTACCCAGTGACGGCCGCAAAACAGGAGACACCCCAGTGACCCGCGTTCTTGCTATCGAATCCTCATGCGATGAGACCGCCGCTGCCGTGGTGCTTGACGGCCGCCTGGTAGAGGGCAACGCGGTATTCAGCCAGATCGCGCTGCATCAAGCTTACGGTGGGGTGGTGCCCGAGGTAGCCTCGCGAGCGCACGTGGGCGCCATCGTTCCCGTAGTCGAAGAGGCGATGCGGCAAGCCGAGGTCGATTGGGACGACATTGATGTGGTGGCGGGCACGATGGGTCCTGGCCTGGCCGGCTCGTTACTGATCGGTCTCAACATGGCCAAAGCACTCGCGTATGCGCGCGACCTTCCATTTCTAGGCATCAATCACCTGGAAGGTCACATCTACGCCAACTGGCTTTTGGCTGACCAGGGCCGCCAGCCCGGAGGCGAACAACAGGCTTCGCCTCCCAGACCGGCTGCAGGCCCTGCCTGCCCGGAGACGCCGCTGCTCTGCCTGGTCGTCTCGGGTGGGCACAGCGATCTCGTCGTCATGCGCGGCCACGGTGATCTGGAGCGCATCGGACGAACGCGCGACGACGCCGCCGGCGAAGCGTTCGACAAGGTGGCGCGGATCCTGAACCTGGGATTCCCGGGCGGACCCATCATTCAACGGACCGCCGAGCAGGGCGACCCGCATCGATTTCCGCTGCCCCGAGCCTGGCTCAAGGGTACCTATGATTTCAGCTTCAGCGGCCTCAAGACGGCGGTGCTCCGCCTGGCCCAAACGTTCCCGGAAGGCGAAGTCCCGGTCGCCGACATCGCGGCTAGCTTCCAAGAATCAGTCGCCGATGTACTCTCGGCCAAGACGGCCGACGCGGCCCGGGTGCTCGGCGTGCGCCAGGTTGCGCTAGCCGGCGGGGTGGCGGCCAATGGACCGCTGCGAACTATGGTCAGCGAGCGCTCGCCGGTTCCGGTGCTCCTCCCGCCCCTCAAATACTGCACGGATAACGCCGCGATGATTGGCGCTGCAGCCTATTATCGGTACCAGGCCGGCCAGCGCTCCGACCTGGCGGTGGATGTGCTTCCGAACTTGCCCGTCGCTTGAAGCAGAGGGGCTAGGGGACTTGGGCCAGGAACTCCAGAGCGGCCCCGGTCACAGCTGCCGATTGCTCATGACCAATACCCGCAAATAGCTGGACTTGCGCGGGGGCTCCGGCAGCTCCGAGACAGTCTGCGAGCCGCTGGGCCCGCTGCACCCGGTTGTCTCCCAAATACGGATCCCACGCTCTTGGTACCGCTTCCGAATCCGTGTCCAGCGCGCCCACGCCGATCCAGAAGGGGACTCGGCTAAGCTGACTGGGATCGAATTTATGTCCCATCACACTTGGCTGATCCGCAACCCCGAATGGGTATCTCAATGGTGATATGCCGTCGCGGTCTTCAATCTGGGGTACGGTGTAGGTCCCTCCCGACAGCAGCGCTGCCCCGGCGACTCGGTCTGGGAAGGCGATTGCGAGCCGCTCGGCCGTCTGCGCTCCACGCGAGAATCCGTAGAGTAACGCGCGCTTTTCGATTGAACCCCCCAACAGATCTGGCAGCGTATCCAGGAGCGCCACGATGCGTGGCAAATGCTTCGATTCCTCCTCGGCGACCTGGGCCGGGTTGGACCAATCGCCATACGCATACGTTGGAGCGATGGTGACCCAACCATGGCCCTCAGCGAGTGGAGCCACCGCGTCGGCTTCTTCTTGCCCGCTCCCTCCCATCCCATGGAAGGCCAGGAGCACGCGCATAGGCTGGACTACTCCGGCTGGAACGTGGACGTAGAACTCGTCCACCACAAAGCTGGTCCCGGCGGTCCGCACGATTGTTGGCGCAGGGGGAGGGGGGAGCGAAGTGGCCATATCGCCCGCAATGGTGGCCCCCGTTGACGCGGGTGCGCCGATTCCCAGCAGCAAGGCCCCCCCAGTCGCGGCGATTGCAAGCCGACGACGGACGGTTCCCAACCGGGTAAGCCAGTAGATTACCACGAGGAAATCAAAGGGTGGGCTCCCGCGCGAATCGAGATTTCTGATCTTAAGACATTCCTAAGAAAAGGGCCACTTTTCGCAAGGTCGGCTATCCTTAGGTGGGGCGGATCACAAACCGGCCCAGGAGGTTTGGCGGCACAATCGGCGCCATCACGATGCCGGAAACGTACGACTAACGATCCATCTGCGCAGTGCCGCTCGCCACGTTATGCGTTTCGTGGGTCGTCCTTGGGGCTCCTACGAGCCCGACGCCTCGGGCCGGGACCTCAGAATCGACGTGCTACGCGGGCTTTGTGTCGTCGCTATGGTGGTCGACCACATCGCCGGGGAGTCACCGCTCGACGCACTGACCGGCGGGAATCGCTTCTATACCTCGGCGGCCGAAGCCTTTATCTTCATCTCCGGTTTCACGATGGGCCTGGTTTACCGCCCCCTCATTACGTGGGATGGGCTCGCCCAAGGTCTCCTGCGCGTCGCTAGGCGGGGCGTCACCTTATACCTGGTGACAGTGACGCTGACATTCCTCATCATCCCAGTTTCGGAGACCCTTCAGCTCCCCTGGAATCAGGGAATCGACCTTACCGACCGATGGGCGCTCATGGTCTCCATCCTCACGCTCCATCGGACCTACTACCTGGTCGACATCCCACTGCTGTACACCATCGCGCTCTTCGTGTCTCCCCTGGTTTTGGTACTCCTCTCCCAGGGGTACACGGGCGTGGTGGTCGGGGCCTCATTGGCCCTTTGGGCTGCGTATCAGCTCTTTCCGGAGTACGCAGGCACCCCGTGGGACATCACGGGTAACTACTTGTTCCACTTTTCCGCCTGGCAGATCTTTTTCGTCATCGGAATGGTCCTGGGGTGGCATCGCGAGGCCTTCGCAGAGCGCCTGGCCCGGGTTCCCCGACGGCTGGGCTTGGCTACCTCGGCGGTCGGCTTCGCTGCGCTGATCGTGCTCTATCGGCTGACGGATGTCACTCAGCTCGTGCCAACCGATAGCGAGCAGGCCCAAGACCTGAAGCTGTTCCTGTTGCAGGCGGTCTTCTCCAAGGCCGACGTCCGACCCGGGCGCATTGT
>DASXTD010000225.1:0-2665 GCA_036505655.1 Chloroflexota bacterium | reverse complement strand
TCGAGCGGGCGGTTCGTGGTTACCACCGTCGGCAGGCGTTCGTTATACCGCGTGTTGAACAGCTGATAGAGCTTTTCGACCGCCCATGGCGTCGCGCTCTGCGTGCCCAGGTCATCGAGGATGAGCAGCGGATGGCTGCGCACCGTCTCGAACAGGTCGTCGTAGGAAACCTCGCTGCTCGGACCGAACGCCGCTCGGAGATGGTCCAGCAGATCAGGCACCACCTCGAAGAACACCGGCTCGTCCGCCGACAGCCGGGCGTTGCCGATCGCCGCTGCCAGGTGGGTCTTGCCACACCCCGGCGGGCCAGCTAACACCAGCCAACCGTGCGGATGTTCGGCAAAGGATCGAGCTGCCGCCATCGCTCGCCGGAAGCGGTCCCGATGCTGGGGCGTCTCCGGGTTTCGGCCATCCGCGATTAAGGTCTCGAAGGTCAGTCGGGTGAGCGCGCCCAGGTGGGAAAGGTTCTGGAGGCGAGCGCGCCGTCGGGCGGCAAGCTCATCTTTGCGGCACTGGCAAGGAATGAGCTTTCCAAACTCTGGGTGTGCTACTGGTAGGTTTCGTCTCAGCCAGCCCACGCCGTGGCAGATCGGGCATGGAGGAGGTTCCTCCGGCTCAGGCGTGGGGTCGGTCGCTGCCCAGGCGGACGTGTTCAGGCCGCGGAGAAGGTCACCCAGCGGAGATAGATCGTCGGTCATGCAGGGGGCGCGTCCGCGAAGCGCGTGCTGCGCTCTTCGAATGCGAGTGAAATGTGGCCGGTCGGCCCGTTGCGGTGTTTCGCCACAGACAGCTCCACCACACCCCGCCGCTCGTTCTCCTGGTCATCTTCGCGGTAGATGAACAGCACCACGTCGGCATCCTGCTCGATGGCACCGCTATCGCGCAGGTCCGACAGTTGGGGCGTGTGGCCGGCGCGGCCTTCGACCGCTCGAGATAGCTGTGAGACGGCCAGCACGGGAATGTCGAGCTCGCGGGCCAGAGCCTTGAGCGAACGGGAGATCTCTGAGATCTCCTGCACCCGATTGTCATTGGCACCGCGCACTAGCTGGAGATAGTCGACGATGATCAGCCGCACTGGATTCTTTGAATGGAGTCGGCGCGCTTTGCCGCGGAGCTCCATGAGACCGATCGACGCCGTATCGTCGATATAGATTGGAGCGGCCGAGAGGACATTGAGGGATTCGCTCAATGCCCGAGTCTCGCGCTCATTGAGGCGCCCTTCACGCACCCGCAGCGAGTCCACTCCTGACTCCATCGAGAGAAAGCGTTGGGCGATCTGCGGGCGGCTCATCTCGACGCTAAAGATGGCGCTGGGCAGATTGAAGCGGATGGCCGCGTTGCGCGCGATGTTTAGCGCGAGGGCCGTCTTGCCGACCGAGGGGCGGGCGGCTAGAACGATCAGATCGGACCGCTGGAAGCCTCCGAGTATCTTGTCGAGGTCGATGAAGCCGGTGGCCACGCTCGGTCGCGCCTGCTCGATCCCCACGGCGGGCTGGATCTGCTCAAGATACTCGGCCAGGATGTCTCTGATGTGCATGAAATCCCGCTCAACTCGGCGCTGGCTGATCCGGAATAGCTCTTGCTCAGCCCGGTCGAGCGCGGCTGGGACATCCGCTGAGTCCTCATAGCCGATTGCGCCGATGCGTCCTGCGGCGCCGATGAGCTGGCGCATGACCGAGGTGCGCTCGACGATACGGCCGTAGTGCTCGACGTGAACGGGGGTGGGAACCACCGTGAGCAGCCGCGACAGATAGACTACTCCGCCCACGGCATCCAACTGGCCGGCCCGCTCCAGCTCGTCGCAGACCATGACGAAATCGGTGGGCTGGCGGCGATCGAACAGCCGAAGCATGGCAGCGAAAATATCCCGATTCTGCGGGTGGTAGAAGTCGCCGGAGGTCAGCAGTGGGGCGACGACCTCGATGGCTTCGGGATCAATGAGGAGACTGGCCAGAACCGACTCTTCCGCCTCCGTGTTATGAGGAGGAAGCGCATCGAACTCGCGCGATGGGGCCAGTCGCTCAACAGCCAAGTCGAGAACCTCTACCTACTGCTCCGCCAAAGTTGGTTTGATGCGCGCGTAGGGGCGAGGCTTGCCTCGCCCGCGGGTCAGGCAAGCCTGACCCCTACCGAGCGCGGAGGGATCAAAATGTCTCGACAGTGCGTGGGTCCGGAATAAATGAGCCGCCAGTTTAGCCACGAGCACGCGGGGGCTGGCGTCCATGAGCATGGGCCGGGAGAAACGCACAGCCACATGCGGGAGAGCTTCGAGGCCCACGGCCATTTTCACGAGGAGGACCTCGAAGCCCTCATGGCCCAGGACATGTCCATCGACGAGGCGGACATCAGCGGCATCAATCCAGGCTGGATGGTACTCAACAGCGTCGGCATCGACATTGGCTCCTCGACTTCTCATTTGACCTTCTCCAGGCTCTACCTGGAGCGGCGCGGCCTCGAGATGTCCAGCCGGTTCGTCACGGTTCGGCGGGACGTGCTCTATCGGTCGCCGATCCTGCTCACTTCTTATGTCGATATCGAAACGATCGATGTCGATCGCCTGTCGGCCTTTGTGGAGGAGAGCTACGACCTGGCTGGGCTCGATCCGTCACAGATCCACACGGGCGCCGTGATCTGCACCGGCGAGGCGGTCAAGAAGAAGAACTCC